>DATHXZ010000610.1:0-14187 GCA_035459405.1 Chthoniobacterales bacterium | reverse complement strand
TGGGTCTTCAGCGCGGGCGAATCCGGTGTCGGTTCCGCAGCTTGCTCGACAGCGGCGGGTACGCAGCCCGATAGCGACATCGCACTGATGAGGATGCAAAGATGCGCCGCGTTGCAAACGACGTGTCTCAGGTTCGCCGGGCTCGACGCGAGAATGTCTGGCATGGGCCACCAAATTCGCCGACGAGCAGCGTTAGTCAACATCGCCGATGCGTGGCTGCGTGCGGGCTTGCGGGGCAATGAGGCTGCCAGCCCAACCTGCTCTCATGACGAACCAAGCTGCAGCTGCAATGTGTAGCAGTGGATGCCCAGCACCCTTGTGTCTCCACCGCTGCGGAGTGATTTGGGCGAAGCCGCTTTCGGCATGCGGAACTCGATCTTCAACGTGCCGCCCTGCTTCGCGACGTCCGGCGGGATTCGCACCGAGAAGTCTGCGGCCGCGCCGACTTCCCAATCGGCGATCTTGCGGCCATTGGCGTAGACTTCCGTCGGCTGGAACGGAAGGATCGGGTCGACCCGTAAACCGCCGAGTCCCGCCGTGAACGTCAGCGGCGCGGTGGTTTCGGGGATCTGGAAAGTCACCGTAGCGGACGGGCCGTCGCTCCAGGTGAAGTTCGCTTCCGGGTGAGACCAACCGGAGGTGAGATACGGAGCGCTGCCCCCGCCGATGCCGCAGTTGATGAGCATGTTCAGGCTCGTCGGTCGTCCGCGGTTCTGCGATGCCGCGATCGCGTCCGCGCCGACGGATGGCTCGGCGTTCGGGTCCTGCACGATGCTGGCTTCCCACACGCAAAGGCCCAGCCGCCGGATGTCGTTCGAGTTTCCCGCAAACGCGGGCGACACCGCCTTCGGTGTAAAGAGGTCGACGACGAGAAGAGTGTCGCTCGATACGAGCTCCGTTGGGATGGTGGCGCGATACTCCGCCAAGTCCGCGACCTCCCAGTCCGCGATCTTGATGCTGTTGACGAACACCGCCGTTGGCTGAGTGACCAAGCGTGGCGGAAAGGTGTAGCCGTGCATCTTCAGCTTGAGCACGATCGGCACCGGCGAGCGGCGGACGCGGAATTGCATCGAGGCGGCGAGCCCTTCGGTCCAAACCCACTCTCGTTCTTCCGTGTTCCCGCGGTGCCAGCCGGTCGTCGCGAAACGCTCCCAATCGCCGCCGAGCGCGAACTTTATCACGTTGCCGTAAAGATAGACGTGGCTGCGCTCCATGAGCGAGTGCTCGTCGGAAGGATCTTCGCCGCAACCGATGAGAATCAGTGCACACGCGGCCAGAGCAGCGGATTTGTGCAAGAGCCTGCGGCGGCAGGTCGGTCTGTTGCGCGTGAACACAGCGGTCCCCTATGTGATCCAGTAGCCGCTCGCAAAGAGCGCCGTGCAGATCCCCATCAATGCTGCGGAGCAGGCGAGCCCCGGTTCGTACGTCGAAGGAAAGCGCGTCGCCGCCAGCCCGGCGCTGATCCAAAGCGGGAACACCACCGTCAGGTAACGCGGGATCGCCTCGAGGCTGTTCGAGCAGATGTAGAGCGTGATCAACATCAGCGACCACACGATGTAGCTGAGGCGCATCTTGAAGACGACCGCCATCACGAAGAGCCCCACGCCGACCGCGAGCACACTCAGGTGGTACCAATTGTAGAACTCGGGGAACGCCTCCAGCGTGCGGAACGTCTGCACGGGGGTGACAAGCCTTCGGCCCCACGCAGCGTGGCCGTGGAGGAAGGCGATCGGGTCGCCTGTGTGCATGTAACCGTAGAGCAGGAACAGACCCATGCCGGCCGGCACCAGGGCAAGCGAAAGAATGCGCGGATGAATCAGTGAACGAATCCCAGTGGCGGAATCCCAGTAGCGCCGCACGTACTCGATAAACAACGGCACCACGAGGAAGAACCCGACATTACGCGTGATCGAGAGGCACATCCCGCAAAGCCCGGCGATCAGCCAGCGCTCGCGACGTGCGGCAATCATCGCGCCGATTGCCAGCAGCAGGAACGTCGACTCCGTGTAGGCGCAGGAAAAAAAGAAGCTCGCCGGCCCGAACATCAGAAACATGATCGCAGCGCGGCTGACTTTCTCTTCCGCGTAATCTTCTTTGATCAGCTTGTAGAAGAGAATGGCGGCGAAAAAGAAACAGGTGTTTGCCACGAGGATGGCCGCGACACGGAAATCCCAAAAGATGAACGACGCGGCTTTGACGAGGATCGGGAACATGGGGAAGAACGAGATATTCGCCCGCGTCTCGTAGCGGAAGAAGTAGCCGTGGCGCGCGATATCGAGGTACCACATGCCGTCCCATTGGGTGAGCATGGTGCGCAGCCCGCCGGGAATCCAGGCCGGGCCGCGGGTGAGGATCAGCTTCGAAAGCAGGATCACGGCGACGACCAGAAAGCGCGAGACGAGGAAGGCGAAAATGACGATGCCTGTGCCGCGGAAGAAATTGCGGATGCCGCTGTTGATGGAGCGCAGCACAGGAGTGAGACGCGCGTCGGATGCCATGTTTTTAGGGGCTGGCGACGGCCTCTTCAGAGCCGGACGACCAACGCGGCGAGCTCGTGTGTTCTCGGCGATTGGCAAGCGGTTGCGCGAGTGGCACGAACGCCTCGACACAGCGAGGCGGCTACAGTTCGCCGTAGCCGGAAGTTTCTTTTCGCAGAAGCTATAGAAAGCGTCGCGCGCATCACGTCATCCAATATCCGTTTGCTGACAGGATTGTGCAGACGGTCAAAAGCACAGTCGAGCAGGCGAAGATCAGCTCGTAGCTCCACCCGAAGCGAACCGCCACCACGCCAAGCACAACGAAGACCGGGAACAGGACGCTGAGATAGCGAGGCATCGCCTCGAGGCTGTTTCCGCAGAGATAAACCGCGAGCAGCAAACCAGCCCAGACCATGTAGCTGGTGCGCACGCGCAGATAGAAGCCTCCGATCCAGGCGAGGACCGCCGCCAGCAATGTGCCGCCGAACAGCCATAGATAAAATGGGGGCAGCCCCTGCGCGTTGGCGAGCGTGCGCCATGGCGGCACGAAGTATCGCCCCCATACCGCGGTCGCTTTCACATACGCGAATGCGTCGCCAAATTTTATGTAGTTGAACAGAAGGAAGAGAGCCAGCCCGAGCGGAATGAAACCGAACAGCAGAATGCGCGGCGTGAGTAGAGGTTTGAGTCCGGTGCCAGGCTTCCAGACCTGGCGTATGTATTCGACGAACAGCGGAACGGCGATGATCACCCCGACGTTCCGAGTCGCCGCGAGCGCGCCACCGCAGAGACACGCGACGAGCCAATTGCCACGGCGCGCGGCGAGAAACGTACCAATCGAGAGCAACAGGAACGTCGATTCCGAGTACGCGCTCGAGAAGAAGAAACTGACCGGGCTGAACATCAACAGCGTGACAGCGGCACAGCTGATCGCCCCATCCCGGTACTCGAGCCGGACGAGCGCATTCAGAAGCAGCCCGGCACCAAGCAGGCAGGCATTTGAGATCACGACGGCGGCGATCGGAGGATCGATGAAAAGAGCCGAGAGCAGCCAGATGAGAAGCGGATACACCGGGAAGAACCCGATGCTGGACTGCTCGCCGGGTGTAAATGTGTAACCCTGCTCCGCGATCTGGAGATACCATCCGCCATCCCAGTGCGTGAGAACGCTCAGCAGTCCCCCTCCTTGCGAGAATTGGCCGGGGACGAAGATCGTCCGTGAAAGCAGAATCACGCCGACGATGAGGAGGCGCGAGGCGACGAACGCGACGACAACGCAGCGCGAGCCCTCATCCAACAGGCGGAACTTCGGCTGGGCGGCAGCAGCGGGTACGTGGTGGTTCATCGTGATGCGGGGAACAGCGGCCGAAACAGATTATAATTGGCGCATGAGCGGGAGACGATCGTTGAGCAGCTACTCGTCCGCATCTGTAAGAAGCAGCTCAAAGCACGCGATGCCCAGCAAACGCGAATCGGTATTCACCCCGAGCGCCTGGGGAGAAGTCGCGTTCTTGCTCACGAACTCCACCGTCAGGACACCGTCGGGCCCGATCGCGTCGGCCGGAATCTCGGCCATGTATTCGCCCATCTCGTCCACCTGCCATTCCGCGATCTGCCGCTTGTTCGCATAAACCAATGTCGGCTGAACCGCGAGGCGCGGCGGGAGTATATTTCCATGCGTGATCAGGGTGAGCGCCAGAGGGCGCCTTGTCTGTTCGAGTTTAAATCCGAGCACGGCGGGTTCCTGGCCCGTCCAGGTGGAACCGCCCTCGGCATTATGCCAGCCGCCCCGCTTGTACAGCTCTGCGTTATCGCCGGCGCCGAATCGGACCACCGTGCCGAGCGTGTAAGAAGGATCCTCGCTCTCTTCCTGCACCCTTGCGACGGGAGCCGCAGCTTTGTGCTCTCGGCCTTCCCGTATCCGAAGCTCTGAGCAGGCGATCCCCAGCCGCCGCCAGTCAGGGGCCGCTTCGAGCAGGGCGGGAAATTGAGCGTTCGGGATCAAAAAATCGAGCACCAGCAGGGCGGAGTCGCGGAGATTATGCCGCCCCGGCACCGCGTCTGGCCGCGCGGCGACGAAATCGTGAGGCACCGCCACGGTATAGACCTTTTCCTCGGTGACCTCCCACGTCGCAACCTTGCGCCCGTTGATCGAAAGGTGAACGGGTTGGACTGTGAGATCAGGTGCATGGACGAAAGGCTTGAGCCGCATGGTGAGTGTGAGCTGCCGCGGCGTGCGCGGGACGAAAAATATCAGCGAAGCGCCGATGCCTTCCGTCCAGGTAAATGCAGGCTCGGTGTGGCTCCAGCCGTGCAGCTTGAAACGATGTGAGTCCCCACCGAGGCCGAATCGGACGGTTTCGCCGTAGGCGTAAACATGGAAGTGAGGTTCGCTGATGTAATCGGGCGGAAACTGCAAGTCGCAGGCGGATAGCAGGAACACGGCGCTCAGGCAGCTGGCCACAGTCCTTGCGCTGCGGCGCGGGAGTTGTTTTAGCCGAAGAGACGTTGCTTCCATTGCCCGGGCGTTCAGGTGATCCAGAATCCGACCGCGGAAAGGATTGTGCCCATCGTGAGCAACGCCACCGAGCCACCGAGGATCGGCAGCGAGAGCGATGGTAGCCGCGCGCTTGCTATACCCAGAATGATGAAGAGAGGGAACGCAATGCTGAGATACCGCGGCACCGCCTCGAGGCTGCTGCCGCAAATGTAAATCGTCATCAGGAGCGCCGCCCAGACCATGTAACTCGCCCGGATGCGCGCGAAAAATCCGCCGAGCCAAACGAGGAACGCAGCCAGGAACACCCCACCGTTACACCACCGCAAAAAGACCGGAAGCGCCTCGGCGTTCGCGATCGTCTGCCACGGAGAAGTGAAGGTGCGCCCCCAAACGGCGGTCGCTTTGAAATACGCGAAGGGATCTCCGAATTTGTAGTAGCCGTAAAGGAGGAAGAGCGCGAGGCCGAGCGGCACCAGGCCGAGCAGCAGGATTCGCGGATGCAACAGCGCCTTCCACTCGACGCCGTCTCTCCAGATGTAGCGGAGGTACTCGATGAACAGCGGCAGCGCGATCAGCACGCCGACGTTCCGCGTCGCGGAAAGACACATCCCGCAGAGTGAGGCGACGAGCCACTGCCGCCGAAGCGCCGCGAGGAACGCTCCCGCCGCCAGCATCAGAAATGTCGATTCTGAATACGCGTGCGAAAAAAAGAAACTGACCGGGCCGAACATCAGAAAAGTGATCGCAGCGCGGTTGATGCGTTGATCCTTGTAGTCGTGGTTGATCAGCGCGTTGACCAAGATACCGCCGATGAAGAAGCAAAGGTGCGCGACGAACAAGGCGGCCAGCCGAATATCAGGAAAGAAGGGCGCGGCCGCGCGGATCAGCATCGGGTAGAACGGGAAGAACCCCATGCTCGACGGTGAGTGAGGGCTGAATGTGTAGCCCGACCGCGCGATCTCGATGTACCAGAGTTCAGCGTCGAAGTTCAGCAGCGACGCAAACACCCCGCCGGGGTGCCAGAACGGGCCGCGGCCGAACTCCATCCGCGCCAGATAGATCAGGCTGAAAATGATTAGCCGCGAGACGAGGAACGTAATCGCCACCCATTCCCAGCCGCGCAGAAGCGGGTGCTGGGCGAGGGGGCGCACGGCGGATGCGATTTTGTGAAGGAGTTTCAAAACAGCCAGTTTGCGGTGCGGCGGCGATCTCCCTCTCGTGCGCGGGTCGGGCTCAGCGCAGCAGTTGCAAATCGCGTCGCAGGTAACTTGCAGATGCGCATATTTGTGGAATGAGTTCGATCTTTCACAGCCAATTACATGAAGCCAATCGACACCGCCAACCTTTCACTTGCGATTGTCTGCCCAATGGCAAACGAAGGCGAGCGGGCCGTTGATTTCGTAGATGCGGTGCTCGCGCAATGCCAGAACTTCCGCGAGAAAAAATTCCTGGTCGTCCTTGATCGAGCCAACAAGGACAACACGCTCGACCTGATGAACGAGCACGCGAAGAGCACGCCCGACTTGAAGGTGATCTGGGCGCCGGAAAACCGCGGGCCCGTCGACGCGTACGTCCGCGGTTACAAGGAAGCGCTGGCGCTCAATCCCGATTGGATTCTCGAGATCGATGCCGGGTTCAGCCATCAGCCCGAAGACATCCCGGTGCTCTTCAAGAAGATGAGCGAGGGCTACGATTGCGTGTTTGGCAGCCGTTTTGTCCAGGGCGGCTCGATCAGCGACAGCTCGCGGAAACGTTACTGGATCAGCTGGGGCGGGACGTTCCTCACCAACATGCTGCTCGGGACGAAGCTGCGCGACATGACGAGCGGATTCCAATTGTTCACGCGCAAAGCGTTGCAGGAGATCGTAGACCGCGGCATTCAATCGCGCGGGCCGTTCTTCCAGACCGAGATGAAGACTTATGCGCGGCGCATGAAAATCACCGAAGCGCCGATCCAATACCGCGCGGCCAGCCACAACGTCGGCAACAAGCAGATCAAGGACGCGTTCGCGAATCTTTGGCGGCTTTTCACGATGCGGCTTGCGGGCCGCGTGTAGTCGCAGATCCTCCCATCCGCGCTCGCCTCGGCGGGCGTTTTGTTTTCTCCCATAGCCTATTGCACCATGAGCCAACACAAAACCTGCATCGTTCTCACCACCATTAACGCCGGCGGAATTCTCGACGGCTACTGCAAGCAAGCCGAAGAGGAGGGGGTAAAGGACGGCCTGCAGATCATCGTCATCCCGGATCGCAAGACGCCGACAGAACTCTTCACAAAATGCGATCAGGTGCGCTCGCAGGGCTTCAATATTCAATGTCCGACGGTCGAGGAGCAGGACGCGTATCTGAAGAAGTTCGGCGCGCTGGCGCAGCTCGTTCCCTACAACTCGGACAATCGCCGCAACATCGGCTATCTGATGTCGCTCGAGACCGATTGTGAAGTGTTGCTCTCGATCGACGACGACAACTACGCGATCAGCGAAACGTACAAAGATATGGCGAGCGTGTGCAGCGACTCGATGACGCTGCCGACGGTGCACAGCAGCAATCGCTGGTTTAATTTTTGCGACATGCTCGAGATCGAGCCGAACAATCTCGTTTTCCCGCGCGGCTATCCGTACCACAAGCGCACCGAGACGCCGGAGCTCACCTATAAGGAAGAAACCGGCAAGGTGCGAATGAACGTCGGCCTTTGGCTGCATGAGCCGGATCTCGACGCCATCACCTGGCTCGCCGCTCCCGTGCGCGCCCGCTCATTCAAGCCGCACAACGGCGGCTCGATCTTCCTCGGCAATGATACCTGGAGCCCGATCAATACGCAGAACACCGGCCTGCACCGCGATCTCACCGTCACATACTACTTCGTGCGAATGGGCTACCCGCTCGCCGGCCTCCCGATCGACCGCTACGGCGACATCTTCAGTGGCTACCTCTCGCAGGCGTGTGTGAAGCACATGGGCGACCGCATCCGCGTCGGCACGCCCGTCGCCGATCACAAGCGCAATGCCCACAACTACATGCGGGATCTCGCGGGTGAGCTGGCGTGCATCATGGTGCTCGAGCCGATTCTCGAGTGGTTGCCGGAAGTGAAGTTGGAAGGAAGCAACTACGCGGACACGTACCTTTCGCTCGCCGACGCGATCGACCAGCAGGTCGTGCATTTCACGGGGCAGATCTGGAACGACGCGACGCGCGGCTATTTCCACCAGATGACGTACTGCATGCGCGAGTGGGTGAAGGCCTGCCGCCAAATCAGCTAACAGCCGATTGATTCGGCTGAGTTTTTAAGCATCGTAGTCCTCGACTTTCTCGAAGAAAAATATGGCAAAGAACATTGTTGTTACTGGCGCCGGTGGATTCATCGGCGGGCATCTTGTGAACGACCTGCGGCAGCAGGGTCACAACGTCCGGGCGGTGGACATCAAGCCGCTGGACGAGTGGTACCAGCGCTTCGACGATGTCGACAATCTGTCGCTCGACCTCGATCTGCGGGAGGCGTGCTTCCAAGCCGTGGACGGCATGGAGATCGTCTACAACCTGGCCGCGAACATGGGCGGCATGGGCTTTATCGAGCACAACAAAGCGCTCTGCATGCTCTCGGTGCTCATCAATACCCACATGTGCATCGCCGCGCAGGAGGAGGGGATTGAGCGCTTCTTCTTCGCGTCGTCAGCGTGCGTCTATAACGCCGACAAGCAGAAGGACCCGAATGTCACCGCCCTGAAGGAAGAGGACGCCTATCCGGCACTCGCCGAAGACGGCTACGGCTGGGAGAAGCTGTTCAGCGAGCGCATGTGCCGCCATTTCCGCGAGGACCACGGGCTGGTGACACGCGTCGCCCGCTACCACAACGTCTACGGCCCGATCGGCACCTACGCTGGCGGCCGCGAGAAAGCGCCCGCTGCGATCTGCCGCAAAGTCATCCAGGCCAAACTCGACGGCACGCACGAGATCGAAGTGTGGGGCGACGGCAACCAGACGCGCAGCTTCATGTATATCGATGATTGCGTGAAAGGCACGCAGATGATCATGGACAGCGATATTCTCGAGCCGATCAACCTCGGCAGCAGCGAGCTCGTCAGCATCAACCAGCTCGTCGATATCGCGGAGGAAGTCGCCGGCATCAAGGTGAAGCGGAACTACAACCTCGGCGCGCCGAAAGGCGTGCAGGGCCGCAACAGCGACAACACTCTGATCAACAAATATCTCGGTTGGGAGCCATCCATCCGTCTGCGCGACGGCATCGAGCGCACCTACGCCTGGATCTACGATCAGATGACGCGCGAGCAAGCCGTCGTTGCCTGACGCAGCCGCTGTCGATCGGGAACTCCAAAGCACGCGAACGGCGTCGGGGCGTCAGTTCGATTCGTTGGGTCGGAGCGATGCCCGGTTGATGCCGCTCCAGCGAGCGCAAGGCTCGCGTTAGCCGAACTGTGCTGTTGCATGTGCCGAAATTAGTTGCTGGCTGAAAGCTGGCGTAAAGGGCGCGTCAGCGCGCGACGCCCTGTAGCCACGGCGCTGCGTCGCCGTGCTTTCACAGCAGCGCGTTGGCTAACGGAGCGTCCAGACACAACTCGCCAGAGCGCGTCCTCCAACCGCCAAGCAAGGCGCGACAGCAACTCGCGTCAGGGTCTGCTCACAAACTTGTGCTGGCGAATGAGACCGGCAGGATCTGGCGCGTGAGTTTGGAGCGGCCTTCTGGGGAGCACGGGATGCCATCCCGTCTGCAGCCGGGAAGTCTTCCCGGCTGCTGGTGCGCAGCACCCCGAAAGGTGCGAGACACGGGTGGGCTTGGTGCACCCGTTCGCCGGAGACTCCGGCGAACTACGCGTACCCGTGCTCCCACAGCGCCGTCGGCGGCCCCTCCAGGCGCGTGTTCGCAAGAATAATCTGCGAGGATCGGCGGACCCGGAATTCGTGAGCAGAACCTGGCGCACGCCACTCTTTTGCCGAACGCTCTATCTTCGTACCGAGTCGAGAAATCTTCGGTGCGCTCGACGTTCAGCGGCCATCGCGGCCTGCAGCGAGCGCGCGGCGCTTGCCCGCCAAAAAGGCGGTGGAGGTAACTCGTCGGAGTTCCAGACCCTCCCTACGAAGAAACACCAGATGAACGCCACGGCGTAAAACTTGATTGGAACGATCATGGTCCAAAGCCCGGTCTGCCAAGCGGGAGTCTCGAGGGACAGGTTCCACGCGAGGATGCACAGACTCGACGCCGCAGCTGCCTGGTAGAAGCGGTTGTGCGGCGCCACGAGCAGGATGTGTATCGCCAGCAGCGCCGCTGGGAGAAGGAAGACGAGTTGCGATTCGGAGGAATTGGGCGCGACAAGCACCATCGTGGCAAGGAACAATGAGAACTCCAGATCGATCAGGCGGTCTCTGCGCGCACCGTTCTTTCTCGCAGATCGATAACACGCCAGGACTGTGACGCCGATCACACCGAGCGAGAGCAGGCAGGTCAGCAAGCCTGCCGGCCCAAGGTTGGTCCACCGTTTGACGAATTCCGCAAACGCCACCGTCGCGTTCCGCAGCGACAACGGAATCACGTCCCGCACCGCCACGAGCGCGTCGGTGAAATGCTGTTCGGCGGAGAGTCGCCAGATGAAGCCGTTGATGCTGTGGTTGTGCGGTTGCGCCGCTGACAAAGGGTCAGCGGGCGTTGCGACGTAGCCGGCGGCCGGCAAAACATTGGCGATCCAGTCGGCCCACACCTCGCGTGGCAGCACGGCAAACGCGAGTAGCGCCGCGACCGATACACCAGCGACGACCCAACCGGTTGCCCGAAATTTTCTCCTGATCATAAGAAAAGCGACGCACACGGCCGCAGACACGTTCAACAACACTGCGACGAGAAGCGGGAGGGCGATGATCGCGGGCGCGCGCTCTGTTTTCACTGCATACCAGGTCAGACAAAGCAGCGACAGAATGATGATATCGATGTCGCCATACTGGAAGTTCGCGATGACGGGATGGAAGACGAGCAGGTAGAGGAGGCACAAAGGCGCCAGTGAGTTTCGGATGGGCGGTTCGATCGCAGGGCCGATGATCTTGACGACGACGAGATAGAAGAGCGAAAGCACGCACGTGTGACTGAGCGCCAGCAGCAGGAACCTGGCGGTTGTAAACGCGAAGAACGTCAGCGGATAGACAAGCAGCAGGCTCGGCGGCGAATACGGGTAAGGCGGTATGATGCGGTTGGGCGGAGCCGCTGGCGCCGGTTCGCCGATGAGCGATGCGGAATCAGCAAAAGCATCCGGTGCGTACGGCGCGGCGCCCCGTGCGAAAGCGATCTTGGACGCGGCATAAACGCTTCGAAAGCCGACGCTCTCCGAGCCGATGTGCTTGTATCCATGCACATTTACGTACGGCAGATACAAGAGGAGCAGCAGTCCGATCACCAATTTCCTCGACAGCAGATCACTCATCGCGGTGCGGCCTCATATCTCACGCAAATAGGAAAACCAAGTGAATTGCTTGCACGGATTGTTCGACGAGCCATCACCGCTCCTGCGCTTGAGTTCCGAAGGGGTCTTCCAGCGACCCGCCGCATGGTGTGCCAAAAGCTAAAGCCTGCCATGCACTTCGTGCGGTAGGCAGAAGGTGCTCGGCGCGCATGATGTAACGTCGCGCGCGAGAAACGTCTGCCGATCCGGCTCGATATGAGGAAGCAGCGGCGTTGAACACTTGCTTTCCGCGGGACGCCTCAGGCCATCCCTGTTTCAGCCCGAGAGGGGCGTCAATGCGCCCAGCGCGCGACGGCCTCCTTTCTTCGTTGGGGAGAAGGTTAGGATGAGGGGGGTCACAGGGGCGCGACGCCGGATCGATGTTCGCGGTGCGGTCGAAGTATGCCGTCGGATATAGATACTCCTGGCGCGCGGCGAGTGCCTCGCGTTCACTGTGCGATCTCGAGCTCGTGCCAACACAGTCCGAGCGCTCGCGGATCGTCGCCGAGCCCGAGTTCCTTCGGCGACACCGCCTTCGGTATCCGGAATTCAAGCAGCAGCGGTCCGCCGCCAGCAGCTATCTCGGCAGGGATCGTCGCTTGGAAATCGGCGAGTTCGGCCACCTCCCAGCGCGCGATTTGCTTGCCGTTTGCAAACACCTCGGTTGGCTGAAATGGCAGCTCCGGAGGATTCGCGACGCCGCTCATCCGGGCGCGAATGGTAAGTGGCGCTTGCGTTGGCGGCACCTTCAGTTCGATGACTGCCGCCTTGCCTTCCGTCCAGCGCCAGCCCGGCTCCGGATTCGACCAACCTCGCACCAGGAACCGCTCGACCTCACCGTCTGAACCAAAACGCAGCACGCTCCCCAGCGTGTACGCTTCGGGATCGGTGGCGGCAGCGTTCGTCACCGAGAGCGTCACGTCGCGGCAGTGGATACCCAGACGCCGCTGATCGCCTCCGTCTCCGAGCTGCGCAGGCGACATGGCCCGCGGCAGGTAAAGGTCGAGCGTCATCAAACCGCCGCCGTTCGCGACCAGGTCCCTCGGGACAACAGCCGTGAAGACCTTCTCATCAGCGACCTGCCACGATGCCACGCTCCGGCCGTTCACGTACACGAGCACCGGCTGGAACGGCAGATCTGGTGGTTTGACGTGGCCGTACATCCGGGCCGTGATCAGGAGTGATCCGTGCGGTGGCGGAATGCGAAACACCATCGATGCCGAGGCGGCGTTCGTCCACGTGCCGCTGTGTTCGGGGGCGCTCCAGCCGCTGGTGCGGAACCGAGCCGAGTCTCCTCCGGTGCTGAAGCTGACGGTCTCGCCGAGCACGTACACGTGCTCGACCGACGGGACCGGCAGTTCCGGCCGATCCTGGCCGCAGCTCGCGCAGACCAGCATGACGGCGCAGAGAACTAACTTCGCAGCAGCTGAACGGAGCCGCTCAAACATCGAAGATCGCCGGGTTAGCGTGTTCACGTCATCCAGTAACCGCTCGCGAGTAAAATCGTGTTCATCGCGAGCAATGCGGCCGAGCATGCGAGCATTGCGTGACTCGTCAGCTGATGCCGTGCGGCGACAACGCCGAGCACGAAATAGAACGGGAAAATAACGCTCAGATATCGTGGCATGGCTTCAAGGCTATTGGAACACACGTAGGTAAGCATCAACAGAGCGCACCAGACCAGATAGCCGGCAGGCAGTTTGAGAAACGCCGCCGCGGTCAGCAGCACCGATCCGAAGCCGAGCGCCCCGAGAAACATATATTGGTAAAACAGCCCATGGTCCTTCGCCGTTGAGAGTGTTTGCAGGGGAGAGACCAGCACTCGGCCCCACAAGGCAGCCGTGGTATGCGCATAGGCGAGTGCATCTCCGCTCTTGAGGTAGGAGTGCAGCATGAACAACCCGAGGCCGAGCGGCACGAGCGCGATCGCCAGAATGTGAGGGTGAAAGAAGGCCGTGAGCGGCCGCCGGCGATCCCATGTCTGGCGCAGATGCTCGCAGAACAAAGCGGCCGCCATAAACAGGCCGACATTTCGCGTTGCCGTGAGGCACATCCCGCAAAGACCCGCCAGCAGCCATCGGCGCTCGACGGCGGCGAGATAGGCGCCGATCGCCAGCATCAGGAACGTCGCTTCGGTATAAGCGGTGGAGAAAAAGAAGCTCACTGGTCCAAACATTAGAAACATGACCGCTGCATCAGCCACCGCGCGATTCGCAAACTCTCGCCGCGCCAGCCGATGCAGCAAAAAACCAGCGATCAACAGACACGCGTTCGCCGTCACGAGCGCCGCGACGCGAAAATCGTGAAAAACGACCGACATGCCGCGAACCAGCAGCGGGTAGAAGGGAAAGAACCCCACGGTGCCGCTGGTCTCCGGCGAGTGGAAGTAGCCGTGCCGCGCGATGTGGATGTAGTAGACGCTGTCCCATTGCGTCAATGCCTCCAGGAAGCCGCCCGGCTGCCAAAAAGGACCGCGCACCATGGTGCTCCGGGCGAGCAGGATGCAGCCAGCGATCACCAGGCGCGAGACGACGAAAGCAAGCAGAACGACGTGCCACTCGGCCAACCAGCCGCGCAACCAAACGGCGCAGCGAGGAATGTCCCACCTTATCTTCTCTGCGCGCACGGGCCACTGTATGCGCGTGCGGCATCGCTGGGCAATCGCCGACTATCGCTCTCGGGTGCCATGTCGCAGGTGCAGCGAAACTCGGCGATCAGTACAAGCGCGGCTGCGCCATCGCTCGCGGTCCCACGAGCTGGTCGCTGA
>DATHXZ010000609.1:0-4706 GCA_035459405.1 Chthoniobacterales bacterium | reverse complement strand
GAGAATCTTGCGCTCGAGCAGCGACATGAGCGCGAAGAGGTTCAGGAAGACCACGAGAACCGCGACGATGCTGATGAGACTCGACGCCGTATGCGTCACCCATTCAGGTGCGCCGGCGAGGAACGAGAGGAGCCAGTGTTTCGCGGAAACGAAGATCTGGTCGAGGAACCCGCCGGGCACGCGTTGAGAAAAGCGAGCGCCACTCCGCGAGGCAAGAAAAACTCAGTCCCGCAGCAGAGATGGTAGGGACATCGCGCTGCGATGTCCAATGTGTGGCGGGCCGTTCGATGCGCCGGCCATCGCACGCGGGCGACGCTCGGACGCCGCAGCGCGGCCTCCCTACCCGCTGCAGTCCAGCACTCAGCCGGTGAGCCGCCTTAACGCCAGACGTTACGCGACGCTATCTTTATCGCTGATTTTAATAATTCGAGAAACTCTCTCAAGTCGCTGCTCAGGCGCATGGTTCAGGATCTCGAGCAGAATTTGCAGCCGCTCATTGCCGGTCAGCTTCTTGTAAAAGTCACGATCAGCCTGCTCGGCTTCGGCGAAACTGCGGAACTTCTGGGCGGTTCGTTCCACAGCGAAATTGTAGCGCAGGTGCGTGATTTTATCCGAGCAATTTCGGACAGAATGTAGATCATGGCGCCGCCGGATGAACCCCGATCCGTATTTCTTCCTCATCATCTTCTGCGGCGTCGCCCTCGGTTTTCCGCTGGCACCGCTCGCGCTCGCCTGGATGTGGCGTCGGTTCTTCCAGCCACCGAAGCCCGGCGTGCTCAAGAATGCGACCTACGAATGCGGGATTGAGTCGCTGGGCGAGGCGCGGGTGCAGTTTCGGTCGCAATATTATCTCTACTGCATCATCTTTTTGATCTTCGACGTGGAGGCGGTGTTTCTCATCCCGTTCGCCGTCGCGTTCACCGGCCTGCCGGTCGGCGCGTTTGTGGCGATCCTGGTTTTCCTGCTCCTGCTCGTTGAAGGGCTCGTCTGGGCGTGGGGCAAAGGGTGCCTCGATTGGGCAGAAGTTCGTAGAGGCTAGCAGGCCGCAAGTGCGGTATACTGCGAACGCGTAACAATGAGCGACCAAATCGACGAAGGACTGCGCGGCGAGCTTCAGAAGCAGGGCATCTGGGTGACTTCGATGCAGGACCTGTATAACTGGGGCCGCAAGAACTCGATCTGGCCGCTGCAATTCGGCCTTGCGTGCTGCGCGATTGAGATGATCGCGACGGCAGCAGCGAAGTATGATCTTGCGCGTTTCGGTGGCGAAGTTTTCCGGCCATCGCCCCGGCAGGCCGACCTCATGATCGTGGCTGGGACGGTGACCAAGAAAATGGCGCCGCAGGTCGTTCGTTTATACAACCAGATGCCTGATCCGAAGTACGTGATCGCGATGGGCGCCTGCGCGATATCGGGTGGCCCGTTCAAGCAGGGTTACAACGTGCTCAAAGGCGTCGATCGCTTCATTCCGGTCGACGTTTACATCCCGGGCTGTCCCCCGCGGCCCGAGGCGCTGCTGCACGCGTTCATGGAGCTGCAGAACAAGATCGATGGGCAAAAGCTCACCGGCGCCGGTAAGGCGGATCATCTGCAAGAGGCGAAGCCGAGCGAATTTCCGGTGCCGGCATTCGGTGCGCACGATCTGCAGCCGCCCGCGAATCCCGATCTCTTCCGTCCCGAGCCGCTCGAGCGCGCGTAAGATGGCACTCACCGCGTTGTCATTCCGACCGGAGCGCAGCGGAGTGGAGGGACGGAGCCGCGGGGACGCGTGCGGCGTGGACACCGCCCGGAGGCTGAGGGAGCGGGCGCGACCGAATCAATCCCGTGGCGGGAGCTTCAAGGCGGCGCAACGGGATTCCTCGACTTCGCTCGGAATGACAGCGTGATGGAGACCCTCGAACAGACCAAGTCGCGCGTCGAAGCAGCTGTTGCCGGCGCGACGCTGACAATCATCCCGAACGCGAGCCCAGCGAATCAGCCGTCGCTGCTTCTCGATAATGAGCACGCGGTCGAAGTGGCGCGCTTTCTTCGCGACGATCCGGAGCTGCGACTCGATTTCTGCTCGAACGTCACCGGCGTCGACTGGCTCGATCGCAGCGTGAAGAAGACGGTGAAGGTGAAGACGATCGTCGACGGCGTGGAGAAGGAGATCGACCAAAACGAGGAGGGGAAGATCCCCGGCTACCTCGAGGCGGTTTATCACCTCTACTCGATCGCGCATAAGCACGGCCCGGTCGTGATCCGGATGCGAACGACGGATCGCGCGGAAGCGGCACGGCTACCGTCATTGACACCGATCTGGCGCAGCGCGGAATTTCAGGAGCGGGAGATTTTTGATCTCTACGGCATCCGTTTTGATGGCCACCCGGACCTGCGCCGGATCCTGATGTGGGATGAATTTGAGGATCATCCGATGCGCAAAGATTACGTGCAGCCGGACGACTTCGAGTACGAGCCGACGCCGCACGACGAGGTGCTCGAACGCGCCAAGGAGCATTACCCAGCGCGGCCAGCGGTGAACGAGACGCTAACGGCGCAATGAACGGTCATCCTGAGCGAAGCGAAGGATCTCACAGTCGCCCAATCGGCAGCGCGAATCGGAGTGCGGTGCCGCCCGATCAATTGCGAGGTCCTTCGTCGTCTGCGCGACTCAGGATGACGGCTTTGTAAGATGAGCGTCGGATTTCACGAACTGGAGGAGGCACCGCCGCCGCAAGGAATGACATCGCGGCTCGACGGCGAGCTGCTCGAGATCTCGATGGGCCCGCAGCATCCGTCCACGCACGGCGTGTTCCGGATGAACGTCGCGCTCGATGGCGAGATCGTCGTCAAGCTGAAGCCGGTCTTCGGTTACCTGCATCGCAACCACGAGCAGATCGGCGAACGCACGAGCTACCTCGGCATCATGCCGTATACCGATCGGCTGGATTACTTCGCCTCGCTCTCGAACAACTGGGGCTTTGCCATGGCGGTGGAGAAGCTTGCCGGGATCGAAGTGCCGGAACGTGCCGAGTATCTCCGCGTGATTCTCGCGGAGCTGACGCGACTGCAAAACCACGCCTCGCTCCTCGGCTTCCTCCTCAGCGACATGGGCGCCTGGGGCACGCCGCTGATGTATGCGTTCCGCCAGCGTGAGAAGGTCCTCGATCTATTCGAATCGCTCACCGGTTCGCGAATGATGTGCGACTACATGCGTTTCGCCGGCTGCCGCGTGGACGCGCGCGCGGACTGGCTGCATTACGCGCGCAAGGTCGTTGATGACTTTCCACGATTCCTCGACGAACTCGAGACGCTGATCACCTCGAACGAGATCGTCATAGCGCGGACGCAGGATGTCGGCAAACTCTCCGCCGATCTCGCGATCAGCGCCGGCATCACCGGGCCGATGCTTCGCGCGTGCGGCGTGAACTACGATCTGCGCAAGGTGGACGGCTACGGGTATTACCCGCGCTTCAAATTCCGTGTGCCGCTCGGCGATCACGGCGACGTCTACGATCGGCTGATGATCCGTGCGCTCGAGATGCGCGAGAGCATCGGCATCTTGAAGCAGGCGTTCGACCAACTGCCAGAAGGCCCGATCGTCAATCCGAAGGTGAAGATTCGCGCGTTCAAGCCCGCGGCGGGCGAGGCGTACTCGCGGATTGAAGGTCCGAAAGGCGAACTCGGGTTCTATCTGATCAGCGATGGGACGGCGAGCCCGTACCGCTATCGCGTGCGCGGGCCGAGCTTCATCAACCTGACCGTTCTGGAGGACATGTGCCTCGGGCACACTGTTGCAGACGTGATGGTGATCCTCGGCAGCGTCGATATCGTGATGGGGGAAGTCGATCGTTGATGTGCCGGGGGCGGCGACGGGCGCTCACGGTTCTTTGCCTGGCGGCATCTTGCGCGTTCGCCGCGGCGCCACCTGGTACAATGGCTGACGAGCCGCGGAAACGACCACGCGCGCGCGAGGTCGGGCTGAAAATCGGTGTGCTGCCGGTCGGGCCGCTGAACGCGATCACCGATGTCGCCGGCGTGCGGGTTGGTCACAGGACGATCATCCGCGGCGACAACATCCGCACCGGTGTCACTGCCATTCTTCCCCATGGCGGGAACACGTTCCGCGAGAAAGTGCCCGGCGCGGTCTTCGTCGGCAACGGGTTCGGCAAGTTGATGGGTTCGACTCAGGTCGATGAGCTGGGCGAAATTGAGACGCCGATCCTTCTCACCTCCACGCTCAGCGTGCCGCGCGTCGCCGACTTCCTCCTCGACTACATGCTCGCGCTGCCTGGGAACGAACAGGTGCGCTCGATCAACCCGATCGTGGCAGAGACAAATGATGGCTACTTGAATGACATCCGCGCGCGCGCTGTCACCGCGGAAGATGTTACCGCCGCGATCAGGGATGCGAAAACCGGGGAGGTCGACGAAGGCGCGGTCGGCGCCGGGACCGGAACGATTGCGTTCGATTTCAAAGGCGGCATCGGCACCTCGTCGCGCAAGCTGCCGCAGAACCTCGGCGGCCACACGGTCGGCGTGCTCGTGCAAAGCAATTTCGGTGGAGTGCTTACGATCAGCGGCGCGCCGATCGGGCGTGAGCTTGGCCGCCACTATCTGAAGCGCGAGCTGGACGAGCAGCAGCGGGACCCGGCGAAGGCGGGATCAGCCGATGGCTCCATCATTATTGTCGTCGCGACCGATGCACCGGTCGACGCGCGCAACCT
>DATHXZ010000608.1:0-1914 GCA_035459405.1 Chthoniobacterales bacterium | reverse complement strand
GGTTTCGGGGCGCGTTGGGAGATCGAAGGAACATGGACCGTGGACAATGGCGTGCTGATCGAATCACCGACAAAGGCGACGCCGCCGACGCGGCTCGGGCCAGTTGCGAAAACGAAGATCGTCTCGCTTGATTCAGACCGACTGATGTTGCGCGACGGTGCTCGCGTTGTGGAACTGCGGCGCGCTCGCGTTCCGGAAAATCTGCCGCCGATTTCGCGATGGGTATTTGCGATGGCTCGCTCCGCCGAACAGAGGAAGTTGTTCGGGATTGAGACGCGAAACCCCTCGTATCCGAAAGTGACACAGCTGAAGCGGATCGAAGGGGATGGCGTATTCCGAATCAGCGTGAACGGTCAAGGCCGTGTCGCGGGAATCGAAATCTTGGAGAGCACAGGCAACGCCACTCTGGACGGAGCAGCGGTTGCCGCATTTCAGCGCTGGCGGTTCACGCCGCGAACCGTGAAGGAACTCGTGGTACCCGTTTCATTCCGGATGCGTGGATTCTAGGCAGCCGCTCCTGTAACCTCCGGCGGGCACGATAAGAGTTCCGTCAGGCCCGCAACGTTGCGCTGTACCGGGCACTGCGTTGTCGCTAAATGCCTTGCAACTTGCGTCCCGTGCCTCATCTTGGGCGTAATTACATGATGCCTCTCGCGTTCATGAATGTCGGCGGACAGGAACTCATCCTGATCCTGCTGATCATCCTCGTGCTCTTCGGAGCGCGGAAATTGCCTGAACTGGCGAAAGGTATGGGCCAGGCGATCCGCGAATTCCAGAAGGCGAAAGACGAGTTCAGCGACGAGCTGCATTCGGCCGACAAAACCGACGCCAAGACTGATGTCCGGCCATCGACGGCCAGCGTGCCGACGATCCCGCGGATCGAGAATGCTGCGGGTGATTCGGTCGTTCGGCCCGACCCGAGTCACACGGTGGAGCCGGGCAGCAAAGTCTGAGGCGCCGTTGAGGTAGTGACATCGCGCTGCGATGTCCTACCGGCGTGGCAAGCTGATTGAGCCTCGGATGTGCCATGTAGGCGACGCGCCTCGCACGCCGCAGCGCGGCGTCCCTACCTAGGCAGCCTTCTTGTGCTGGCGCGCCGGCTTCTTCGCGGCTGATTTTGCAGATTTCGCAGCCGGCTTCTTCTTCGCGCCTTGTGATTGCGCAAGACTTTGCTGCAGCACCGCGACCAAATCGATGACCTTCGTCGGAGTCGGTGCCTTCTTCGGCTTTTCGTCGATCTCCTTGCCGCCGGCCTCGACCTTCTCCTCGATGACCTCAAGCAGCGCTTCGCGGTAATCATCGTGGTACTTCTGCGGGTCCCACTTCGCGCTCATGCTCTCCACGAGCGCACGCGCCATGTCCATCTCGCGCTTTCCGGGTTCGAGCGTTTTCGGCACGTTGAGCTTCTCGGCGTCGGCGAGCTCCTCGGCGAAGTGCATCAACTCGAGGACGAGCGCGTGCTTCATGGCTTTGACGCCGGCAAGATACTGGCGCGTTTTGATGACGACTTTCGCGATACCCACCTTTTTGCCGTCGGCGAGCGCCTCACGCAGCAGGACGTACGCTTTGTCGCCGCCCTTCTGCGGCTCAAGGTAGTACGGCTTGTAGAAATACATCGGGTCGATGTCGTCGATGTCGACGAAGTCCTGAATGTCGACCGTCTGAGTGGCCTCGAGATCGACGCGCTGAAAATCCTTCTCGTTCAGCACGACGAACTTCCCCTTCTCGTACTCGTAGCCCTTCACGATCTGATCCCACGGCACCTCTTTGCCGTCTGCGGCGGCAACACGCTTGTAATTGACGGGGCTGTGATCGGCCGCCCGCAGCAACCGAAACTTGAGCTCCTCTTTCCGCGTCGCCGGATAGAGGGCGATCGGGATGTTGACGAGACCGAAGCTGATACTGCCCTTCCAG
>DATHXZ010000607.1:0-2140 GCA_035459405.1 Chthoniobacterales bacterium | reverse complement strand
CGGGCCGAACGTTGCGCACGGCAGGAGCGCCTGGCGCGCCCGGAGTTCCAGGCTGGTTCCCGCGCTCGAAGACTTCACGGAGCATGTCGAGCACCTTGCTCGCATCGGCACGGTCGAGCCGGATGAACTCGCTGACCACTTCCGCCGGCGGGATGTCGACCTGGTTGATGATGTTTGCTAGCCCGCGGATCACGGCTGAGTTCTCCGTCACGAGAATGCTGGATGATTTCGGCAGGGCGAGGAACGAGGTGTAAGGCTGCGGCGGCGAAAGATACTGGCCGAGCACCTGTTGCAGCTCGGTGGGATCAGCGAAGCGGAGCTTGAAGAGGAAGCTGATGACCTGCTCGCCGGGAGGGATCTGCGTTTCGTCCGAGATGATCGGGACGCCGGCGTTGCGCGGGTTCTTGCCTGTGCCGATGACCTTCACGAGATCGCCGCCCGCCGGGACGAGCGAGAAGCCGTTCATCAGCATGTTGATCTCGATGATCTTGATCGCCTCATCGCGCGGGATGGGCCGCGCGACGAAGATGTTCACTTTGCCGGTGACGAAGTTGTCGGTGATCAGCTTCTTGCCCGTGAGCGTCTCGTAGAGACGAATGATGTCGGCGACGTCGCTGTTCGGATATTGCAGCATCACCGTGTCCGGCGCGCCGGGCGGCGGCGTGGTCGCCACAGGAGCGCCGGGGGCGCTTGCGGCGCCTGGAGTTGTCGGACGCTGGGCAGATGGCACTTGCCCGAAAGCTGAGCCGACGAAGAGGAGCACAATGGCCGCGAGGCACGACGGGCGAAGCACGGCGCCGTATTTACTGGGTTTACTGTTCAAGGTCAACACCAGAGGCAACCGGCCCGACCACCTCCTCCGAAATGAGAACGCCCGTGCGCCGTCGCGTCCTCCTCCTGCTGAGTCTCTTCGTAGGCTTGGTCGTGCAGCTTTTATCAGCTGCCGGTCTGACGGAGCAACGCCCGACGGCCGAGATCAACCGGGTGCTGAAGGCGCAGGCTCAAGCGTGGAATCGCGGCGACATCGACGGCTACATGCAAGGGTATGCGCGCGCCGGGACGACGCAGTTTGTCTCTGGCGACACGCTGACCCGCGGCTGGGACACGGTGCGCGATCGTTACAAGGCCAAGTACGACACGCGTGAGAAGATGGGCACGCTC
This sequence comes from Chthoniobacterales bacterium, assembly GCA_035459405.1. GTDB lineage: Bacteria > Verrucomicrobiota > Verrucomicrobiia > Chthoniobacterales > UBA10450 > JACCTI01. The sequence goes on along the minus strand of DATHXZ010000607.1, from coordinate 979 downwards.
GCGTTCGCCGACGTGAAGGTGACGGAGCTCGCGGCCGACTCAGCGATGGCGGTCGGCCGTTGGCGTTTGAAGCGGAACAAAGATCAGCCGCACGGTCGTTTTACACTGCTCTTCCGGCGCCTACCGGAAGGTTGGCGCATCGTGCACGATCATACGTCCGGCGCGACGAATTGAGTTGGCAGCGTCGCGTTTCGGCGGTCATAGACCGCCGCTACAGGTGTGCGTTCGGTCGTTCGGAAGGCTTCCAGCAAAGGAGCGGCAGCTGTAGCGGCGGTCTATGACCCCGAACATCGAGCGGATGAATCTCGCCCTGATAAGGCCAATCGTCCGAGCGGAGTACCAGACCGGCACGTACAGGATTATCACGCACATAATTCCACTTCTCGGAATACGACTCGTCGCTGCGCAACACGTGATCGAAGAAGCCCTTTTGCCAATGCGGCGGCGCGGCGCCGTTTAGACCCAGCTGCTTTGAAATCGTGTTCTTCAGCGACTTCATCCAAGTCGGCAATCGGATCTGCTCATCATCGAACGCGACAAAGGGATGCAGATGATCGGGCATCAACACATAGCGTCCGACCCACGCTCCGCGTGCGGCGCCGGAGTTCGCAAAGCGTATGAAGCACTCGTGCACCGGTGAACTCGCGAGTAGGTGCCGGCGATTCGCCGTCGTTGCAGTGACGAAATAAACCGGTGCGTCTGGGAAGACTCTGTCGAGCCGCCGCAACCGAGGAGTACGCGCCTGGTCGTCTTGGGCGCGCAGGTCCTCGGCGGTCATAGACCGCCCCTACAGGAGAGCGGGCAGCGCCCGAAGCCGATCGAGGATCTTCTCGTGGATGCCGTCGAACCCGCCGTTGCTGAAGACGGCGACGACGTCATCGGGCTGTAGCTGCGGGACGAGCTTATCGATGATGTGCGCCGCGTCCTGCTCGTAAAAGGCCGGCCGCCCTGATGCGGCGATGTCCTCGACCACGGCTTC
>DATHXZ010000606.1:0-4135 GCA_035459405.1 Chthoniobacterales bacterium | reverse complement strand
ATGGAGCTGCTGATGGACAACTTCAATCCGTCGACCGTTGACGGGTTGATGTGCCGCAACACGATCAACGTCAGCTGGCAGGGCGAAGTGTTCGATTGCGACTTCAACCAGATGCTGAAAATGCAATGGCGCGACGGCGAGCGCGGTTTGCACCTCTGGGACATCGATCCGGACGCGGTCGAGAATCGCGAAGTGCTGACGGGCGACCACTGCTTTGGCTGCACCGCCGGCGCAGGCTCGAGCTGCGGCGGCGCGCTCCTTTAGCTCCACGCGCCGCTTGCGCGTCGGAACAGATGCGCAGAACGTCCGAACTTCTCGCATCATGAAGCTCGCTGCGCGCGTCGTTGAGACGAAAACATTCAATCGCCTGATCATCGCGACGATCGTCGCCGCCGGTGTGCTGGCGGGCATCGAAACCAACGCCGCGTTTGTCGACCGCCATCATGCTTTGTTTCGCTTTCTCGATGGCTTGATCCTCTCCATCTTCGGTGTGGAAGCGGTGCTCAAGATCGCGGCGCACGGGCGGCGTCCGTGGCGCTACTTCTTCGATCCTTGGAACATCTTCGACTTCATCGTCCTGCTTCTGTGCCTCTTGCCGGCGGCGGGGCCGTTCGCTGCCGTCTTGCGACTCGCGCGCGCGTTGCGGCTGCTGCGGTTGGTTTCCGCGCTGCCGAAGCTGCAGTTGCTCGTCGGCGCTCTGCTCAAGAGCTTCTCCGCGATGGGCTATGTCGGCGTCCTGCTCGGCTTGATGTTCTACATTTATGCGGTCGCCGGCGTGCACCTCTTCGGCGGCGCCGCGCCCGAGCAATTCGGATCGCTCTCGATTGCTCTGCTTTCGCTATTCCAACTCATCACGCTCGAAGGGTGGGTGGATGTATTCGGCGCGGTGCACAGCAGTGGCCCCGTGCGCGCGACCGTGTATTTCATCAGCTTCATCGTTCTTGGCACGATGATCATGCTGAACCTGTTCATCGGCGTCATCATGAACAGCATGTCCGAGATGCATGCCGAGATCGACGAGCGCGACCGCGCGCGGCACGTGCGCGAGACTGGTGAACCGACCGTCGCAGACGACTTTCGGCAGATCGAGCAGCAGATGAAACGATTGCAGGAGCAGCTCGCGGCCACTCGTCTCCGCGTCGCGCATAGCACTCCGGCACCCCCCGGCAACGGGCAGGCACCCACGCGCGAGCTTCCCATTCGTGGCTGATCTCATAGGCTGGGCGGCATATGCGTTGCGTTGCCGTTTTGCTTCTCGTTCTGACGTTTGCCGCAAGCGCGGCTGTCGCCCAGGAAAGCTCCCCTGCCCCAACGCTGGTCGTCGTTCCCGCGGCCGCGCAAAATGTCAGCGACCCGGTCGCCGCGACGCGCGCCTGGCTCGACACGGTGCCCACGGATAAGCGGGAACGATCGGATGCCTACTTCGAGGGCGGCTACTGGCTCATTCTCTGGAATTTCCTCCTTAGCGCCGCGATGTCGTTGTTGCTGCTCGGCACGCGCATCTCGGCGCGCATGCGTGACTTCGCGGAACGCACCTCGCGTTTCAAGTTCGTCCAGGTTCTGATCTACGCCGTGCCTTACATCCTGATTACGTCGCTGCTCGCATTCCCGTTCACCGCTTATCAGTCCTTCTTCCGCGAGCACGCATACGGCATGGCGACGCAGACGTTCGGCCAATGGTTCGCCGAGCAGCTGAAAGGCCTCGCGCTCTCGCTAGTCATGACGCCGCTTGCGCTCGGTGGCCTCTACGCGGTCTTCCGACGTGCGCCGCGCACCTGGTGGATCTGGGGAACGGCCGTGGTGCTCGCGTTCATGGTGTTCGGCATGTTGATCGGGCCGGTTTACATCCAGCCGCTGTTCAATACCTACAAGCCGCTCACCGATCCCGCGATCAGCGAGCCGATCCTCGAGCTCGCGCGCGCCAACAACATCCCGGTTACGCAGGTGTTCGAGGTGGATGCCTCGCGCCAAACCAAACGCATCAGCGCGAACGTTTCCGGCTTCCTCGGCACGACGCGGATCGCGTTGAATGACAATCTCCTGACGCAGTGCACCCTCCCTGAGATTCGCCACGTCATGGGTCACGAGATGGGGCACTACGTGCTGAATCACACGGGCAAGTTGCTGCTCATGTTCGGCTCGCTATTCCTCGTCAGTTTTGCCGTGGCGCGGGTGAGCTTCGGCTTTGCGGTGAAGCGCTGGGGCGACAAGTGGGGCGTGCGTGGAATCGCTGATCCTGCCGGTTTGCCGCTGCTCATGCTAATTTTCTCCACTGTGCTGTTCGTGCTGACCCCAATCAGAAAAACAGTGACGCGCGTGGTGGAAGCACAAGCCGACGCGTTCGCGCTCGATAAGGCGCGCCAGCCAGACGCGGCTGCCGCGGTCGCGCTGAAGCTCGGCTCGTATCGCAAGCTCGATCCCGGCCCGCTCGAGGAGTTCGTCTTCTTCGACCATCCGAGTGGCCGCGCGCGTATTCAGATGGCGATGGAATGGAAGGCGGCGAACCAGGCAAACCAATGAAACGATCCACTGTTCTGCTTGCAGCGATCTGCTGCGTGGTCTCAGCGAAAAGCCTCACAGCCGCGCCTCCCGATGCAGTTTTCGTCAACGGCAACATCTACACGGGTAACGAGAAGCAGCCGCGCGCCGAAGCGATCGCGGTGACGGGTGATCGCATCAGCTTCGTCGGCAAAACGGCGGCGGCGCAGAAGCTTGCCGGTGAGCAGACTCGCATCGTCGATCTGCGGGGCTGGACCGTGTTGCCGGGCCTGACCGATGCGCATTGCCACATCTTCGGCATCGGCGAACGCGAGATGCATCTGAACCTGGAAGGCACGAGCACGCGCGAAGAGTTTCTCGCGAAGGTGAAGGAGCGCGTCGCGCAAACCGAGCCCGGGAGATGGGTCACAGGCCGCGGGTGGATCGAGACGTTTTGGAGTCCACCGCAGTTCCCAAGCGCCGCCGATCTCGACGGAATTGCGCCCGAGCACCCAGTCTTCCTCACGCGCGCGGATGGTCACGCCGCAGTCGTGAACAGCGCCGCGCTACGCATCGCCGGAATCACCGCGGAAACGCCGAGTCCATTCGGCGGCGAAATCCTCAAGGAGAAGACGAGCGGCGCGCCGACGGGCATGCTGCTCGATCACGCACAGGATCTCGTCGAAAAGCACATCCCCGCGCCGACCACCGCCGACAAAGAACAGGCGCTGCTGCTTGGCGCGAAGCGAAGCGTCGAGCTTGGCTGGACGCAGGTTCAGAACGCCGGCAGCAGCGTTGATGACAGCGCCATCATGCGTCGACTGTACGGGTCCGGCCAACTGAAGCTCCGCATCTACAACGCGGTCTCAGGACCGGGCGACGCCGCCAATCGTCTGCTCGCCGACGGCGCTATCGTCGGCGCACACGGCGGCCGATTTACGCAACGGTCGATCAAGTTCTACGCCGACGGCGCGCTCGGTTCGCGTGGCGCCGCGCTGCTCGAAAAATATGCTGACGCCGACACCTCCGGATTCTTCACCAACAAACCGGAAGCGCTGCGGCCCGCGTTCGAGCAGGCGCTTCGCGCCGGTATCCAGGTGCAAACCCACGCGATCGGCGATCGCGGCAACCGTCTCGTGCTCGATCTATATGAAGACGTCTTCAAGGCCGTTCCGCTTGCAGAACGCAAGGTGCGTGTGCCGCGGTGGCGGATCGAACACGCGCAGGTCATCAGCCCGCCGGACATCCCGCGCTTCGCGAAGCTGAAGGTGATTCCGTCGATGCAGCCGTCGCACGCGATCAGCGATCTTTTTTTCGCGCCGAGTCGCCTCGGCAGGGAGCGACTTGCCGGCGCATATGCGTGGCAGAGGCTCATCAAGGCGGGCGCGATCATCCCCGGTGGCTCGGATGCGCCGGTGGAACGCGGCGAGCCGATGATCGAATTCTACGCCGCCGTCGCGCGCAAAAGCGTGAGAGGCGAATCGAAGGAAGGCTGGCATCCGGAGCAAGCCGTGACGCGCGAGCAGGCGCTGAAGATGTTCACTGTCTGGCCCGCCTTTGCCGCCTTCGAAGAGAAGGAGCGCGGCACGATCGAGACCGGCAAGCTCGCCGATCTGACCGTGCTCTCAGCCGACATCATGAAGATTCCCGAAGCGGA
>DATHXZ010000605.1:0-1964 GCA_035459405.1 Chthoniobacterales bacterium | reverse complement strand
GAAACTCGCGACCGAGCTGACGCGCGGCATCGGACGCGCGCAGAACGAGCGCATGCGCAAAATGCGCAGGCCGAAGTCGACGCTCTACCTGCTCGAAGAGCCGACGATCGGTCTGCACATGGCGGACGTCGAGCTGCTGCTGAAGGTGCTGCATCGGCTCGTGGATGAGGGCAACACCGTCATCGTGATCGAGCACAATCTCAGCGTCATCGCGGAGGCCGATTACATCGTCGACATCGGGCCTGAAGCTGGCGCTGAGGGGGGACAGATTGTTGCCTCTGGAACGCCCGAAGAAGTCGCAAAAAGCCGAATCAGCCGCACGGCGCCGTTCCTGCGCGAGACGTTGCCTGCGGGCGCGCCGAAGCAGCGCTCATAAATTGCGTCGCGAAGGCGTTAGAAGGTGATGCCCGTCCTGAGTCCTGTCTGATTCTCAGCAAATCCAAACGGCAGCAGGTTCGTCTGGTTCTCACGGTGGATGTAGAACGCACCGGCAGTCCACTTGTCCGTGATCTTCACATCGAGGGACGGTTCGATGAAGAAGAACTCATCGCGGCGCATCGCCTCAATTTCCGCAAACACGCTGAAGTAAGTCGCCTGCTCGTAGCCGCTGTTCACGTTGAAGTCGATGCGGTCGGTGATCTTCTGACGGAAGCCGACATTCACGCCAGTGATGGTGAAGCTCTGCCCTGCGAGCGCGTTCGAGACGAGCGTGCGGTGACGGCCGCCGATGGTGATACGCGTGCCCTCGATCGGCTCGACGCTGACGTTCGCTTCCACGATGGGTGCGGTGTAGCCGAGGCTCCCAAAGCGACCGAATTGGCGAAATTCCACGCCGAGGCTGCCGTTGATGTTGATGCGCTTCGCCACGTCGTGATTGAACCGGCCGCGCACTTCCTGGAACTCCTCATCGATCGTTGGATCGTCCACGTAAACAACACCGCCAGCACCACCGACGGCGAACGTCAGCTCCGGGGTCACCTTGTAGTCAACGAAGAGGTCGCCGCCGTAGAACTCGGTCGAGAAGATGTCGATGAATTCTGTGTAGTTGTAGCGGAAGGCTCCCGTGGCCGAGAGCTTGTCGGTGAAATCATACCGCGCGATCGCGCTGGTGTTGTAGGTCTCGATCTCATTGCGCCCAGTGACGTCGCGATTGCCGCGCCGGGGATCGAAGTCGCGATTGTTGCCGCGGCCGCCGCCGAAATTGTTATTCAGGCGGTCGAAATTCCCCTCCATGCCTTCAAAGAGGTTGACGTCCTGGAAGAGGCTGAGCGTCAGCTTCCCAAAGTGGACGACCGCTTCCAAGTGAATGAAGTGGTTGATGGTGTCGAGTTCAGAATTGTCGAAATACAAGACCGCGTTCGGCGAATAATCGAAGCGGATGTAGTTGCCTTTCCGCTCCGGCACATCGCCGAGGCCGACGCTGACGCCCGGCTCCAGCGAGACGTAGAAATCCTCGATCGCGTCCGGCTCCGGCGCGAAGGTGATGTTGTCGCTGTAGACGAATCTTCCGCCGAGCCGAAACGAGTAGTGGAACAGGCGCGGCGGCTTCTCCTCTTTCTTTTCCCCGCCTTCAGCATTTCGACCTTCGCCGGGCGCCATCGGATCGGCCGTGTAACGGATTTGCGCGAGCGACAGGCTTTCCGTTGGAGGTGAAACCCGGGGAAGCGGTTGCACGTGCCGAGTTATAAGTTCCTGTGCTAAGGCGTCTTGTGCAACACCAGCCGCCATGTACGTAACAATCGCTACGGCATACCTGCCCACCCAGTCTGTTGTTTTCACGCGAGCAGATTGCCTAATTTCTGGAATTTTCATAGCCAAATAAACGCTCCAGTGCCCAGATCGGCCGTGCACGCAGCAGAGCAACGCACCGCTGCCGTCCGCTGCTCACGCCAAATTCCGATCCCGCTCGACGCATGCACCCGTTCGTGGAATAAACCGCAACCGCTCGTGACCGCCCTCGCCTA
>DATHXZ010000604.1:0-2338 GCA_035459405.1 Chthoniobacterales bacterium | reverse complement strand
GCGTCTACATGCACGCGGGTCCTGAGATTGGCGTCGCCGCGACGAAGTCGTTCACATCACAGGTCACGATCATGGGCTTGATCGGGCTTCTCTTCGGGCGGATGCGGCACCTGTCGACGTCTGAAGGGTCGGAAGTGATCGACGCACTGCAGGCGTTGCCTGGCCAAATTGAAAAGACATTAAAGCTCAGCGATGAGATCCGGCAGATCGCGAAAAAGTATGCGCACGTCGGCGGCATGTTGTTCTTCGGCCGGCAGTTCAACTACCCTGTCGCGCTCGAAGCCGCGCTCAAGCTGAAGGAGATCACCTACCTGTTTGCCGAAGGCCACCCGAGCGCCGAGCTGAAGCACGGCATCATTGCACTCGTCAGGCCGGACCTGCCCTCCGTCTTTATCGCTCCGGATGACGCGGTTTTCTCGAAAAACCTGAACAACATGGAGCAGGTAAAGGCGCGCAAGGGACCGATCATCGCGGTTACTTCCGGCGCCTGCGCGAAAAAGCTGGAGGGGATCGCGGACGAAGTCATCACCGTGCCGAGCGCGCCCGAGTTCGTGATGCCCGTGCTAAGCGTTATCCCGCTGCAGCTGTTCGCATATCACCTCGCGGTGGAGCTCGGCCGCGATGTCGATAAGCCGCGGAATCTGGCAAAGAGCGTCACGGTCGAGTAAATTCACGGGTAGCTGCCGCTTGCCGGCTGGACCACCGTGCAACCGAACGAAAATTACGTACTCCGCGTGCTCGAGGACGTGGGGCTCGTCACAGGACGGCAGATCGAGAGCGCGCGCTCGCGGCTGAACGGCAGCCGCAATCTCGTCGATGTACTCGTCCGGGACGGTGTCGTTTCGGAAACCGAGGTCTCGCGCACGCTCGCCGCGCACGCCCACATGGAATGGGTGGACCTCTCGACGCGCAGCATCCCGGCGGATGTCATCAGTCAAATTCGCGCCGAGGACGCGCGACGGTTCAAAGTCATCCCAGTGATGGTCAGCGAAAACGCCTTAGTCGTCGCGGTCAGCGACCCGCTGGACATCGACACGATCGACAGTCTCAGCTTTCTCCTGCAGCGCGAGATCGAGGTCGTTTGCAGCAGCCCGGAGAAGATCCGCGAGGCGCTCATCAAGTATCACGGAACTGCTGACGAAGCGTCCGATGTTCTCCTCGAACGCCTCGGCGAAGACATCGACCTCGGTCTCGACATCACTGAAGGAGCCGACGCTGCCACCGCAGATGAAGGCGACGCACCGATCATTCGCATGGTCTCGATGCTGCTCGTGGAGGCGCATCGCCTCGGCGCAAGCGACATCCACCTCGAGCCGCTGGACAAAAAATTCCGCGTCCGCTTTCGGATCGATGGCGTGCTGCAGGAGATGCAGGCGCCTCCCAAGCGCCTGCAATCGGCAATCGTCAGCCGCCTCAAGATCATGACCGGCTCGATGAGCATCGCCGAGAAGCGCCTGCCGCAGGACGGACGCATTCAGGTGAAGATCCGGCGCAAGCCGATCGATCTGCGTGTTTCGACCATCCCGACGAACCACGGCGAGAGCGTCGTCATGCGTTTGCTCGACAAGTCGAGCCTCATGCTCGGTCTGCCGGAGCTCGGGTTCCTGAGCGATGACCAGGAGACGTTCGAGCGTCTGCTGCGCCTGCCGGATGGCATCCTCCTCGTCACTGGCCCGACCGGTTCTGGCAAGACGAGCACGCTGTACGCGTGCCTGAACTACATGAACAAGCCCGACCGCAAAATCATCACGGTCGAGGAGCCGGTCGAGTACCAGATGAACGGCATCAATCAGGTGCAGGTAAACACCGATATCGGCATGACGTTTCCAGCGGCGCTCCGCTCCATCCTGCGCCAGGCGCCGAACATCATCATGATCGGTGAAATTCGCGATCTGGAGACAGCGTCGATCGCGACAAATGCCAGCCTGACCGGCCACCTTGTCTTCAGCACGTTGCACACGAACGATGCCCCTTCCGCAGTGGCGCGATTGGTCGACCTGGGCATGCAGCCATTCCTTGTCGCTTCCTCGGTCCGCGCGATCATGGCGCAACGACTCGTTAGGCGCCTCTGCGCGAACTGCAAGCAACCCGGCGAGTTGAACGAAACAGAACTGCGTGCGCTGCGCGTCGAAGCATCGCAGCTCAGCGACACGCACATCATGAACCCCGTCGGCTGTCCACAGTGCCGGAACACCGGCTATCGCGGACGCATGGGTATTTTCGAGATTTTCATCATCGATGACGAGGTGCGGCACATGATCAACAACCGCGGGTCCACTTTGCTCCTGCGTCAGCGCGCGCGCGAGCTCGGGATGCGCACACTGCGCGAAGACGGTGT
>DATHXZ010000603.1:0-3978 GCA_035459405.1 Chthoniobacterales bacterium | reverse complement strand
CCGGTGTTGAATCTTTTGTCCACGACGCGGATTGGGAGGCGCGACTGCCGCTGGGTCTGCAACGCGCGCGCAAGTGATTGGTCGGTCGAGGCATCGTTCACGATCACGATCTCCGGCGCGTCGGCGAGCTGTTCAGCTGCGTGGGTTACGCTCGCGACGCATTCATCGATGTGGTGCGCGTAATTGTACAACGTGATCAGCACTGTCAGCCTCGGCGCGGTGCACGCCGTCAACACCTCGTTGTCGTGGATGGTCAGGACGGATTCGCCCCGCGCGCGCAATGCTTCCTGCTCCGCCAGGCGCGCTTTGTAGGCCTCGCGCTTTTTGATCACGGCTGCGCGCTGTTGCTGGTCCGTGGCCGCGGGTCCGATCGTGTTGCCGGCGCGTGGCGTCCGCACGAGCTTGCGCAGCTTGCCTGCTCCGATCTTCACGTCCTTCTGGAGCGCACCGGCGAGCAAGCTCCGGGTGTAGCGGGACATCTCGCCCATCAGTTTCGGCGGCAGCGGCACCGGTGATGAATCGATCTGCACCGGCGACGGCGGGAGCTTGGAAGTACTTTCGGATGAGATGCCCTCTCGCTCAGCGGCTTCGACCGCTTCGACGTGCTCCAGAAAAGTCCGGCACGTTTGCGACTGACGCAGTTCGTTCTCGATGAACTGGAGACCGGCCATCGCGATCGCTTCGCATTCGTCCGGATGCGCGAGGTAATACTCACAGCACCGGATCAGATACTCAGGCTCGACCATGATGAAGTGCTTGCCGGGCACGAGAGCGCCATAGCCTTTGCAAGTTTCGGTGATGATGCAGCAGCCGTTCGCCAGGCCCACGAGCATGCGATGCCATTCGAAATATTTTTGATCTGAGTAGTGCACGTTCAGCAGAATGCGTGACTGGCTGAGCAACTCATTCCGCCGCTCGATCGTGAGATAGCTTTTTGTCTCTTTGGTTTTCGCGAACCCGAGTGGCACGAGTCGCAGATGGCAGCGATGACTGGCAAAGAACTCAGCGTGTTCGGCAAAGAACTCGTCGCGGCGCGGTGTCATTGATCCCAGGAAGGTGATGTCGTGGGTGCGCTGCGCATGCGGAATGCGCTCCGGGTGCGCAAGGATCGGATGGTAGCCGAGCTGCAGCTGATGTGCCGTCAGCCCGCGCGCGCGATAGGCTGCGACGCCAAGCGGGTTGATGTCCGCCATCCCGCGGGCATAGGTGCCCCACTGCAGGTTGCTTTGGAACCAGCCGGTGTCTGGCTGCTCGGTGCAGAGCAGGTAGACGTCATAGGTGAGTCTCCGCACCGTGGCGTGCGGTAGTCTCTGCGTCAGGTAGAGATTGTAGTACTCATGCGGCGTCACAACGATCTGCACCGTTTCCTTCGGAGTGCGATCGTGAGGCACGCCGTCCAGATGCAGCTTCGCCTCGCATCCAAGTTCCCGGAAACCGGCAGCCACGAGTTGCCCGATCTCCACGATGAAGAGATTCGACTTCTTGGTGGCGAATAGCTCCACACGCTTGGTCTGCAGCGGCTGGTGCGAGGTCCCATTCTTCTGCGCGGCTTGAGCGCTCGTCAGGTCCGTCTGCGCAGGCAGCGCGTTGCTGTGCCGGCTGGCGAAGAATTGCTTGAGATAGAAAATCAGAAACCGGCGGAAATTTGTTAGGCCAGTCCAGGAGAGGCTCGCGAGCGGCAGCGCGGAAACTTGCGCCGTCGCGAATGTCCGCCAGACGCGCTCGTGATCGAGGACCTGAAAGGTGAGGTCGCTCCGGCCGAGCCCGAGGCGGAGTTCAATCAGGAAGCCGCTCGCCTCCGCATCTGGAAGATCAGGGAAAGCAGCAGCCACGTCTGGGCGGATGCGCTTGCGCCGGCCGCGCACGACTTTGGGGCCAAACGGCTTCCTTTTGACGATCGCGCGAATCCCGTGGATCGGCTTCCCCTCGCGGTGCAGCAGCCACCCATGGAGATCGGCTTCTCCGCCAAAGATAACCGGCTCGATCGGCGCATCGAACCGGAAGGCGTACTCCTTCACGGGATCGGCGGCTGGTGCGGCGGGCGTCATTGGGGAGAGAATCGCGGAGTGCACCCGCGGTTCAAAGCGGATTTTGACTCCATGGTTTCTGCACGCGCGGCGGGAAGGCCAGCTTGAATTCCTGGTTGCTTTCGATCGAGAGGTTTGGGTTGTAAAACGGATCGGCCTTGAGCACGGCGCCCCACTTCTTCTGCATGAAGTCGACTTCAGCCAGAAACCTACGCTGCTTGCTCCGGGTGTCTTCGAGGCCTCGACTCGCTGATTCGTGGTGCACGAGTTCGGCATGCGGCGTCCACACGACGAGGAGACCGGCCTCGCGGAGTCGAAGGCAGAAATCGACGTCATTGAACGCGACCGCCAGGTTGTTTTCATCGAGCCCTCCGAGTTGGAGATAAACGTCCTTGCGGAGGAGCATGCATGCGCCGGTCACAGCGGAGAAGTTCTGCGTCAGGTGCGCCCGCGCGAAGTAACCATGTTCCTTCCGGATTCCGTTATGCGCGTGCGTCGCGACTCCGCCAACGCCGAGGATGACACCGCCGTGCTGCATCCTGCCGTCAGGATACCAGAGCCGTGCGCCGACTGCACCGATCTCCGCACGCGCCGCGTGGCTCACCATTTCGCGCAGCCAGTCGCGGTTCATTACCTCGAGATCGTTATTCAAGAGCGCCACGAACGAGCCGCGTGCTGCCGCGGCGCCGATATTGTTGAGCCGGCTGAAGTTGAACTCTCCCTCTGCGCGCAGAACGGTGACGCGGGGACTTGTTCTTAACGCCTGCAGGTAGTCGAGCGTCTCTTGCTCGCCGCTCTCGTTGTCCACAACGATGATGTCGAAATTTGGGTAGTCGGTTTGAGTGACGATGCTCTCGACGCACTGCCGCAGCAGCGCACCGCGATCACGTGTCGGGATGATGATCGAGACGGTTCGCAAATCCGCAGGCGGCGAGTAGATGACGCGCAGGTAATTCGCGTAATGCGGAACTGCGCGCGCGCCAGTTTGCTGCCGGTCGACATGTTCCTGCATCGCACGGACCGCGGCCTGATGCGCGTACGGTTTCGCGCCGGCAAACGTGGCCGTGCTCTGCTCGGCGACACGCCAATGATACAGCACATGCGGGATATGCCGGATCTGCGCCGGCTCGATCTGTTCGATGCACCGCAACGTGAGGTCGTAATCCTGTGAGCCTTCGAAGCCGGTGCGAAAACCGCCGACTTTTCGCACGAGCTCGGCCGCGTAGATGCTGAGATGTGAGACATAATTCTGCGACCTGAACAGGTCCGGATTCCAATCGGACTTGAAGTAGGGATCACAACGACGGCCCTGGGTATCGAGCTTGTCCTCGTCGCTGTAGACCAGCTGCGTGTTCGGGCGATGGTTTAACTCCCGCGCCGCGAAATACAGAGCGGTCGCAGCGAGTTCATCATCGTGATCGAGCAGGGCCACGAACTCGCCAGTCGCAAGTGCGAGGGCGTCATTGGAGGTCGCCGAGATGTGTCCATTCTCCGCGCGACGCTTGATTTTGATCCGGGGATCACGACGCGCGTACGACTGCAATAACCGCCACACGCGCGGTTCTGGCGAGGCATCGTCCACGATGCAGAGCTCCCAATTGTCATAGAGCTGCTCGCGAACCGACTCTATCGCCCGCCGCAACCATCGCCGATCCGTGTTGTAGACCGGCACGACGACGGAGAATTTCGGCTGTCGCTGGAGTTTCGAAATGTCGGCGCGGATCGCTCGCACGTCGGCCCGTGTGATTTGATCGTAGAGCCGAATCCATTCCGCGTAGTTGCCGACCTGCTCGTGCCTGTCGCCGTTTCGCGCCCACAGCAATGGACCACGAACACGGGTCGTGAAAACCTCCTCCCAGGCACCATCGCGACTGCGCGCCTCGAACACGAGCATTGCGCGCCCCCAAGGGACAACCACATCGAGGGAGAAGCCGCTCCGGAGAGCTGCCGG
>DATHXZ010000602.1:0-2062 GCA_035459405.1 Chthoniobacterales bacterium | reverse complement strand
AACGCGCGCCTGTCTACGCGCGCATCAACACCTTGCGCGTATCGCGCGACGACTTCCTCGCGCAGCATACGGGAAGCGCGCCGGTGCCAAATCACCCACTTTTCGTACGGCTTACGAGTGTGCCCAGCGACGCGCTAGACCGCGGCGACTGTTACATACAAGATCCAAGCACCTCCGCCGCGGTCGAGCTGCTCGCCCCGTCTCCTGGCGAGATCGTGCTGGACGCGTGCGCGGCTCCGGGCGGCAAGTCGGGGTTGATTGCAGCCATGATGCAGAATACCGGCGAACTCGTCGCGTCCGACCGCAATGCCGGCCGTGTCGAGAAACTGTCGGGGAATCTCTCCCGACTTGGAGTCAGCATCGCCCGGATCGAGCGCACAGATTGGACCTCGGGAGCGGCGGTAGACGCATTCGCGCCACGCTCCTTCGACCGCATCCTGCTGGATGCTCCATGCTCGAACACGGGCGTGCTGCGGCGCCGGGTCGATGCGCGCTGGCGGCTTCGCCCTAACGACTTTACGCGCATGCCGGAAGAGCAACTCTCCATCCTTCGCCGTTTGGCGCCGCTCTTGAAGCCCGGCGGTACGCTCGTCTACAGCACCTGCAGCATCGAGCCGGAAGAGAATGAAGTGGTAGTCTCGCGGATTGCCGCGGAGTTTCCGTTCCTCCGGCCCGACGCCACCACATCCATCTTGCCGTTCCGCGACGGCTTCGACGGCGCGTATGCCGCCAGGCTGGTTCACGCCGGATAGGCAGCTCCCGCACGGTTGCATACCGCATCGCCGGTGGAATCGTAAGCGCCTATGCAAGACGCCCGTTTCGACAAACTCGCGCAGCTGCTGATCGAATACTCCACCCGCCTGACGCGGAACGAAACGGTGCTCATCGAGGCCTTCGATGTGCCGGATGAAATGACGATCGCACTTGTGCGGGCGGCTCGAAAAGCCGGCGCGATTCCTTTCACGCAGATTCAGCGCGCGCGGGTCACGCGCGAGCTGGCCATGGATGCCTCCGACCGACAACTCAACCTCATGGCCATCCACGAACTCGCGCGCATGAAGAAGATGGATGCCTACATCGGCTTGCGCGGCAGCCAGAACATCACCGAGCTGTCCGACGTGCCGCCGGATCAGATGAAGCTGATGGCGAAGAAGCTCCGGCCCGTGCAGGACCAACGCGTGAAGAAAACCAAGTGGGTCGTCCTTCGTTGGCCCACACCTTCGATGGCGCAGCTCGCCGGCATGAGCACGGAGGGCTTCGAAGACTTCTACTTCGACGTCTGCACACTCGACTACCGCAAGCTGCAGCCCGGTATGAAAGCGCTGAAGGCGCTGATGGATAAAACTGATCGCGTTGAGATTCGCGGACCAGGCACCGACCTGCGCTTCAGCATCAAAGGGATCGGCTCGATCATCTGCGGCGGCGACCGCAACATCCCCGACGGGGAAGTCTTCAGCTGCCCGGTCAAAGACTCGGTGGAAGGCCACGTGACCTTCAACGCGCCGACGATCTACCAGGGCATCGCCTTCGACGGCATTCGTCTGGAGTTTCGCGAAGGGAAAATCGTCGACGCGTCCAGCAATCAAATGGACAAGCTGAACAAGATCCTCGATTCCGATCCCGGCGCGCGCTACATCGGCGAGTTCTCGTTAGGCTTCAATCCCTACATCCTCAGCCCGATGCGCGACATCCTCTTTGATGAGAAGATCGCGGGCTCGTTCCACTTCACACCGGGGCAGGCCTACGAGGATGCGGACAATGGCAACCGCAGCCAGGTCCACTGGGACATGGTGAACATCCAACGCTCAGAGTACGGAGGCGGCGAAGTGTATTTCGACGGCAAGTTGATCCGCCGCGATGGCGACTTCGTTCCAAAGGAACTGCGGTCTCTTAATCGCAGCGCGTTCCCGAAGCGTTGACCGTCAGCTGTAGCCGCGTCTATGACCGCCGAAGCTGCTCGGGGGCGCGGCAGGACGCCTCAGGCGCCGACCCGCACACTGGGGGAGCGGTGAAACAGTGCGTGAAGGACGGCGGTGATAGACCGCGGCTTCAGAAAAGAAAC
>DATHXZ010000601.1:0-8179 GCA_035459405.1 Chthoniobacterales bacterium | reverse complement strand
ATTAGATTTCGCCCCACATGAGCAAAGTTTACTCCGATCCAACCGCCGCCCTCGATGGCCTGCTCCACGACAACATGACCGTCGCCGCGGGCGGGTTCGGGCTCTGCGGCATCCCGGAGAACCTGATCGCGGCGTTGCGCGACAGCGGTAAGACAGGCCTCACCATCGTGGGCAACAACGCGGGCGTGGACGGCTTCGGCATGGGCGTGCTGCTGACGACGCGCCAGGTGAAGAAGGTGATGGCGTCGTACGTGGGCGAGAACAAGGAATTCGAGCGCCAGGTGCTCGCGGGCGAGCTGGAGCTCGAGCTGATCCCGCAGGGGACGCTGGCGGAGCGGTTGCGCGCGGGCGGCGCGGGCATCCCGGGCTTTTACACGCGCACTGGGTTCGGCACGAAGCTCACCGAGGGCAAGGAGACGAAGACGTTCGGCGACAAGGAATACGTGCTCGAGCCGGGCATCACGGCCGATGTGTCGATCGTGAAAGCGTGGAAGGGCGACAAGAACGGCAACCTCATCTACCGCAAGACGTCGCGGAATTTTAACCCGATGATCGCCACCTGCGGGAAGGTGTGCGTGGCGGAGGTGGAGCAGCTTTCGGAAGTGGGCGAGCTCGATCCCGACCAGGTGCACACGCCCGGCATTTACGTCGACCGGATCATGCAGGGCGCGGCCTACGAGAAGCGGATCGAATTCCGCACCGTGCAGGGCGCCGGGACCGCGAAAAAGGCGTCGCCGGTGCGCGACCTGATGGCGAAACGCGCCGCGCAGGAGCTGCGCGACGGCTATTACGTGAACCTCGGCATCGGCATCCCGACGCTGGTGGCGAACTTCATTCCCGAAGGCATGAACGTGACGCTGCAATCGGAGAACGGGTTGCTCGGCATCGGGCCCTTCCCGACCGAGGACGCGGTCGACTCCGACCTGATCAACGCCGGCAAACAGACGATCACGGCGATGCCGGGCTCGGCCTTTTTCTCAAGCGCGGATTCATTCGCGATGATCCGCGGCGGGCACATCGATCTCGCGATCCTCGGCGCGCTCGAGGTGGCGGATAACGGCGACATCGCGAACTGGATGGTGCCGGGCAAGATGGTGAAGGGCCCGGGCGGCGCGATGGATCTCGTCGCCGGCGTGAAGCGCGTGGTCGCGGTGATGGAGCATACGGCGAAGGACGGCAGCCCGAAGATCCTCAAGCAATGCACGCTGCCGATCACCGGCCTCGGCGTGGTGAACCTGATCATCAGCGACCTTTGTGTTTTCGAGGTAAAGGAGGGCGGCGGGCTCGTGCTGACCGAGATTCACTCGGACGCGAGCGTGGATGACATCCGCGCGAAGACTGGCGCGCCGTTTGATGTGGCGCTCAAGGGGTGAGGCTTGACCGTGCGCTGCGGCATGTGTCACACTGAGACACATGAAGACGGTGTCGATCCGCGAATTGCACGAAAAGACTGGCGAATGGGTTCGTCTTGCTGAGACGCACGAGCAGATCATCATCACCGATCGCGGGCGGCCAGTCGCTTCGCTCGCGCCTTACCGCCTTCCCGCTAAGCGGAACCGCTTCAGCGCTCGCAAGATTCTCCCCGCTTACGCACAGCTGCGCGGCAAGCTCTCCGGCGGCACTGAAACCACGGCACTCATCTCTGATGATCGAGATGAAGCGAAATGATCTACTTCGACGCGGCCTACATCGCGAAGTTCTACCTCGATGAACCCGATTCGGACGCGGTTCGGAGCCTGGCAGAAGCCAACGGGGAAGTCGCCTGCTGCCTGCACGGGCGAATCGAGGTGCTGATCGCATTCCACCGCAAACTCCGCGAGGGCGCTTTCACGGCGAAAATCTTTGCCGCGGTGGTTCACCAGTTCGAGGTGGATTGCGAGTCGGCGGTCTGGTCCTGGCTCCCGATCAGCACCAAGCTGATCACGACTGTATCAGAGCGGATCCGTCAGCTTAATCGCGGTGTCTTCCTGCGCTCGGCCGACGCTCTTCATCTCGCAAGCGCAAGCGAGCAGGGTTTCCACGAGATCTACTCCAATGATCGTCATCTTCTCGCGGCGGCCACACATTTCGGGCTGCGCGGGCTGACCGTCTGAATCGGTCCGCCGAGCCGTCATCGTAGCTTCCCCGCTCGCGTCTGCCACGCTGCACCGCGCGTAGATTCAAATGACGGCTCTTGCCATGCTATGATGAAACTCGACTACCCTCTCGATGACGAAGCGCGCGCCTTTCTTGCTTCCGTCGAAGAATTCAACGGCACCGAAGTAGCGCCGTTCGCCGATCAGTGGGATCGCGACGAACAACTGCCGCGCGAGATTTTCACGAAAGCCGGCAAGATCGGGCTGATGGGAATTGTCGCGCCGAGGGAATACGGCGGCCGCGGATTGGGCTACGTGACCTCAGCGCTGGCGGTGAAGGAGCTTGGTAAGACGTGTGGATCACTTGCGATGGACATCGCGGCGCATAACGCGCTCTCCGTCGGCCAGATCAACCTGTTCGGGACCGACGAGCAGAAGCAGAGATACATCCCACGCTTGGTCAGCGGTGAATGGATCGGCGCGTGGGGCCTCACCGAACCGAATGCCGGCAGCGACACGGGCGGGATCGAGACGAAGGCGGAGGCGCATGGCGATCATTGGAACGTCACCGGGATGAAGCATTTCATCACCAGCGGGCGCGTGGCGGATTTGATCATCGTGATCGCCACAACCGGCCGCACTGAAGCGGGCAAGAACGAGATCAGCGCCTTCATCATGATGAAGGATCAACTGACCGCGGTGCGAAAGATTCATACCTATGGCATGCGCGCGAGCGAGACATCCGAGCTGCGCTTCGACAACTCGAAGGCCGAAATTCTCGGCGAACGCGGTCGTGGGCGCGAGCAAGCGCTCACCGTCTGGATCGCGGGCGTATCAGCATTGCGGCGCTCGCCGTCGCCATCGCCGAAGCGGCGTTCGACCGGGCGAACTCATACGCAAACGCGCGGAAGCAATTCGGTCACCCGATCGGCAACTTCCAGGCCGTGCAGTGGATGCTCGTCGACTCGGCGATGGAGCTGGAAGCCTCCGAAGTGATGACGTTGCACGCGGCCCGTTTGCAAGACGAAGGCAGGAACACGACGAAGGAATCCGCGATGGCGAAGCTGTTCGCTTCCGAGTCGGCAGTGAAAATTTGCGATCGGTCGATGCAGATCCACGGCGGCTACGGCTACAGCCGCGATCTGCCGATCGAGCGTTATCTGCGCGATGCGAAGCTCTGCACGATCGGCGAAGGCACGTCGGAAGTGCAGCGCCTCGTCATCGCCCGGCATGTGCTCAAGGAAGCCAAACCGCTCAAACTCGCGCATCGGGAGCACCGCGAGGCGAACGTCGACCCCATGCGTCCGGCCGGCGACAACGCACAAACGCAGCCGGCGCCCGGGCAAAAGTAACGAGCGCGCCGCAGTAGCGACGTCGCTGTCAGGCTCGACGGAGTCTCGCCCTACCGTGCGCGTCGCTCCTCTCGGGGTAGGGCGAGACTCCTGTCGAGCCTGCGGGTGACGCAGCAATCACCAGCGGAACTCGTTCAACCATCCTTGGAACGGCCACTCCTCTGCTGAGGCGACCAGCCCCGCGCGAACCGGATTCGCCCGGACGTAAGCGACCTTGTCGGCATAGCTCTCATCATGCCGCAGCCGATGATGGAAGCAATCTGACTGAAAGTGCGGCGCGTCCTCACCTGTTTCACGCCGGAAGATCCGCTTCCAGAACGTTACCCACTGCTCCATCGTGAACTCATCGCGGACGGGCGAGCAGAACAGGTGCAGGTGATCCGGCATGATGACATATGAGCCGATCATCCACGCGTCGGCGCGCTGCCACGCGCGTAGCAGCGCTTTGTGATTCGCGGGGTTCGCCAATCGTTGCGAGCGGTGGCGTGTACATAGCGTCAGAAACACGATCGTCGTGCGGCCACGATCGATGTGGACGCCTTTCGCAGGATGATCTCGAGGGACGAATTTTGCCACTCTCAGGCTCGACCGGAGTCTCGCCCTACGCACGTCGAGGGAACCGCCGCTACACCATCGGGCGAAAACGCCCGACAACGTCCTGCAGGCGCTCGCAGATCTGCCCTAGCGAGCAGACTTCCGCCGCTTCCATCAATGCTGGAAAGCAGTTCTCGTCCGTCTCGGCGACTTCAGCGAGACGGCTGAGGGCCTGCTCGGCTTTGCGCGCGTTCTTCGCTTTAAACTTCTTCAGGCGATCGACCTGCAATTGCTGCTTCTCGCGCGGGGTGCGGGCCAGCTCCACTTCGGGCGCTTCGTCGGCGTTGCTGCGGTATTTGTTCAGCGCAACGATCGGACGCGTGCCGTCGTAGATCTGCTGCTCGTAGCGGTGCGCGGCGTTTTGGATCTGGCTGCGCTGGTAGCGGTTCTCCACCGCGCCCATCACGCCGCCGAGGTTCTCAATCTGACGGAACTCTTCGAGGATGGCCGCTTCCACTGCGCGCTCCACTGCTTTCATGCCCGGCGAACCGCTCAGCATGTTCATCGTGTGCTTAAACATGCCCGATTCCTCGAGCAGGATGGCCTGACCGTGGGCGGCGAGGCGGATCCATTCTTCGCTTGGCGTGGTGAACGGCTCGTCGGCGCTGTTTGAGTGGCACGAGTTGGTGCCGTTCATGTAGGCCAGCACGAGCTCGGCCGCGGTGCGGGTGAGATTGTTTTTGAACTCGGCCGCGACCAGCGAGCGCCCGCTCGTCTGCGTATGAACTTTGAACATTTGCGCCTTCCTGCCGGCGCCGAATGCGTCGCGCATTCCGATCGCCCAGATGCGGCGGGAGACGCGCGTCAGCGCGATGTATTCGACGTCCAAACCGCAATCGAGGAAGAACGATAGACGCGGACCGAACTCGTCGACCGGGATGCCGCGCTCAGCCATCATTTCCGCGTAAGCGAAACCGTTCGAGAGCGTGTAGGCAGCCTGTTGCACCGGCGTAGAGCCGGCTTCGCCGATGTGGTAGCCGCTAATCGAGACGGGATACCAGCGCGGCATGTTCTGCGTCGTCCACTCCATCATATCGGTGAGGAAACGGAGCGAAGCTTCGACTGGGAAGATGGTTTCGTTCTGCGCCTGGACTTCCTTGAAAATGTCGGCCTGGATCGTCCCGCGAAGTTTCGGGACCACTTCGCCGCCGAACCGCCGTTTCGCCGCGGCGATGTACATCGCCATCATGATCGGCGCCGGGCCGCTGATGGTCATCGAGGCGGAGAAATCCGGCGAGCCCATGTCGAAGCCGTCGTAGAGGCGGATCACGTCTTCGACCGTGTCGATTGCCACGCCGCCTTCGCCGATCTTGCCGAAGACACCGTCGGCATCGCTGTCGATGCCATAGAGCGTCGGGCCGTCGAAGGCGGTACTGAGGCGCTTGGAGCGCTGGTGCGCGCTGAGGAAGTGGAAGCGCTTGTTCGTGTCCTCCGCGAGCATGAGGCCGGAGAACAAACGCGTCGGCTCTTCCGTCTGCTGCGGCTTGCGAACGACGTCCGCGAGGCGATTCGTCTCCGCGGCGCGCGCAGACGAACCGTTACCATTCCCATTCGAGTGGCCGTTCTTGCCGTTGCGATTCAGGCGCGACTTTGTGCCATCGCCGTTCTTGTCCCAAGTGCCTGTGTCAATCGTTGGCTCCTGCCACGGCTCGAGATACATCTCGCGATACGCGCCGTTCAAATACGGGAACTCGCCCGGCAATCCATCAGCTAACAAGTAGCGGGTGATGTCACCCGGATCGTCGATCTCCGGCAGTGCGAGCCGCGGCAACTTCAGCCCAGTCGGCGCCGTGCCCATCTTGATGCTGCGCTTGATCTCGTTCCAGCGGTCGAGCATCTGCTGGCCGAACGCCTTGTCCATGCGCGCGCGCTTTACCTCGTCCTCAACGAACTGGTTGTAGTTCTCTACCGCTTCAACGACGCGTCCTAGTTTGCTCATCTTTTGGTCTTTCTATCTCTTCGGAAGGGACGCCGCGCTGCGGCGTCCGATGCGCGTTGCAGGTCAGTGATGCGGCGCATGTTTTCTCAGCTAGCCACACGCTTCGGACGGCGCAGCGCGCCGTCCCTACCTGCGGTTAGCAGATCGCATAGCTGATCGACACCCGCGTCGCGATGGCGCTTTGCCACGGTCGAGAGCACGCGCTGCTCGCGCTTGTTCGAGCCGATGCGACGCTCGATTTCGTTCATCGCGGTCTTCGCGCGATCGAGGTCGCTCTTGTTCACGACGACGATGTCCGCAAGGTCGAGCATGACGATCTTCTGCAACTGCAGGCGCGCACCGTAATCGGGGTTCATGACCATCACGGTGTGGTCGATCAGCTTGCTCCGAAACGGCATCGCTTCCTGGCCGGTGCCGACCGTCTCGATGATGACGTAATCGAAACCGCTCTGCGCGAGCAGCTCGAGGCAGTCTTCGGTCGCAGGCGACAATCCCCCAGCCTGTCCGCGCGTGGCCATGCTGCGCATGAAGACGCGATCGTGCTGCGAGTTGATCATGGTGGCGCGGTCGCCCAGCAATGCGCCTTCGCCCACAACGCTCGGGTCGTGCGAAAGGATGGCGATGCGGGCGTTTGCCTCCCAACTCAGCAGGCGCAGCACGAGCTCGTCGATCAGCGTTGTCTTGCCTGCGCCGCCGGGGCCGGTGAAACCGAACACCTTCGTCCTGCTGCTTTTCAGTTTGCGCGGCTCTGCTTTGCCACGGCGTTTGCCGCTCGCATAGCTGTCTTCGATTTCCGTCAGCTTGCGCGCGAGTTTCATGTCAACATCAGCGGTGGCTCTGCGGCCGCGCGGCGCGCCGTAATGCTCGCGCACATAGCCGACCATGTCGGTGAGCGAAGTGCCGGCGAAGAAGATCTTATCAACGCCGCGTCGCTGCATGATCCGTTGGTCGTCGTGCGTGATCGTGCCGCCGCCGCCGCCGAACACCTTGATGTCGTCAGCGCCATGCTTCCGCAGTTGCTTCACGACATCGACGAAGAACTCGATATGGCCTCCGTTGTAGCTGGAGATGCCGACCGCCGCGACGTCTTCCTGAATCGCCGCGCGCACGATGTCTTTCACGTAGCGGTGGAAGCCGAGATACACCACCTCGATCCCGTGCCGGATGAACTCGAGATTGATGGTGTTGATCGCGCTGTCGTGGCCGTCGCAGATCGGGACGGCGGTGAGGACGCGGATCGGAGCAGCCATGGGTTGCAAATCTTACCGCCATTAGCTTGTCCGGCAACGGCATTTGCCTAACGTCCGCCGGCATGACTGATCCTCTCGATTTTTCCGGCAAGGTGGTGCTCGTCACCGGCAGCTCACGCGGTATCGGCGCGGCCATGATCCAGGCGTTCGCGCAACGCGGCGCGGGCTGCGTCGTGAACTACATCGCTGACGCGAACGGGCAGAATCAGTCGGATGCCGAAGGTGTCGCGAAGGAGATAAAGGACGCGCTCGTCATCGAGTGCGATGTGACGAAGCCGGAGCAGGTCGAGGCGATGATGTCGCAAATCGGCGAGAAGCTCGGCGGGCTCGACGTGCTCGTGAACAATTCGGGCATCATCCGTGACCGCACGATGAAGAAGCTGACGCTAGAGGAGTTCGAGAGCGTCGTGCGCGTGAACCTCACCGGCACATTCAACGTCACGCAAAAAGCGGCGGCCGTGCTGCGCCAAAGCGGGCGCATTATCAACCTGTCGTCAGTCAGCGGTCAGATGGGCCTCTTCGGCCAGGCGAATTACTCCTCGAGCAAAGCGGCTATCGTCGCTCTAACGAAAGTCTCCGCGCGCGAGTTTGCGCGGCAGCAGATCACAGTGAATGCGATCGCGCCGGGCTTCATCGACGTCGGGATGAGCAAAGGAATGCCGGAAAACGTGACAGCCGAGTTCAACAAGCAAATCCCGCTCGGACGTTTCGGCAAAGCGGAGGAGATCGTCGACGTGACGCTATTTCTTGCGTCGCCGATGGCCAGCTACATCACCGGTCACGTGCTGAACGTGAACGGCGGATTCTACATGGGCTAAACGCGCGCCGCGCGTGCACCTACGTGCCGAGTCCGCCAGCTCGCGCCTGGCTTGCGCCGCCCGGTCCGTGCTGCTCGCCGTCTTTACGGCGCGGCCGCGGCACCGCCATGCCACGATACGCAACGCTGAAGAAGAGGCAGAACATGAAGTG
>DATHXZ010000600.1:0-4578 GCA_035459405.1 Chthoniobacterales bacterium | reverse complement strand
CCCGGATTCGAGGTCAGCTTCGTGAACTCGAGCGGCGCACCGATCAACTCGGTCACCGTGCCAGCCGGCGGCCAGCGGTCGTTCTTCGTTCGCACCGTCGGCGACGGGAGGCAGATAGCCGCGGATCCAGCCTGCGGGTTGCAGCCTCCGCCTGCGGCCCCTGGGTTGCCGACTGAGCCTCAGGTCCCTTGTAGCGAGTTCCAGTTCTACGTCACGGCGACCGATTCAGCCGGGGATACGCTGCGGATGCCGTTCTTCTACCGCGCAGTGAGGGCGGATCCGAACGCGATCCCGCCGCTCGCTGCTCAACTCCAGAACATCTCCACGAGGCTCAACGTGCAGACCGGTGACAACGTCGGCATCGCCGGCATTATCATCACGGGGACCGAGCCGAAGCGGGTTGCTTTGCGCGGCATTGGTCCGTCGCTGGCGGCCGATAATCAGCCGCTAAACGGGCGCATGGAGGATCCGGTGCTTGAGCTCTTCGACCCAAATGGGGCGTTCATCACTAGCAACAACAATTGGAAGGACTCGCAGCGGCAGCAGATCGAAGAGAGCGGCTTCGCACCCAACGATGATCGCGAATCGGTGATCCTGCGCACGCTTGCACCGGGCAATTACACCGCCGTGCTGAGCGGCAAGGATAACACCACCGGCCTCGGTCTAGTGGAGGCGTATGACCGCGATGCCACGGGTGCAGGCAGGTTCGCCAACATCAGCACGCGTGGTCGCGTCGAAACCGGCGATAACGTGTTGATCGGCGGGTTCATCGCTGGGCGGCAGGATGGTCCGACCAACGTAGTCGTCCGCGCGCTCGGGCCGTCGCTGGCGAGCAGAGGAGTCCCAGGGCCGCTGCAGGATCCGACCGTTCAGCTGGTGAACCAGAACGGCGACGTCATCAATGAGAACGACGACTTCGCCACTTCGCAGCAGCGTAGTGAGGTGGAGTCCCGCGGCCTTGCGCCGGAAGACCAACGCGAAGCCGCGTTGTTCCAGACGGTCCAACCCGGCAACTACACGGCAGTGGTGCGTGGCAAAGTCGACACGACTGGCGTCGGCCTGGTCGAGGTCTACAACGTGCAGTAACGGCCCGGCTGTCGGCAAGCAGGATCAAAAAATAGGGGGCAGGCATCGCGAGGTGCCTGCCCCTTTTTTTTAGCGGCAGAACCTGCGAGTTCCAGAAGCTCGCGGGCAGATCTCGGGATGCACACGCCAGACTCCCGACGCCTCCGCTTTTGCTCCCGTTGCTAGGTTCCGTGGTTCGCGAGGTCGGGACTCCCCGAGATGGTGCAGGCGGACACCGTTTGCTTCTCGCCGTTATTGATATTCCGCGGCCGCTGGCTGAGCCCGAAACTCGTGTGGCTGAATTGCACTTAACCACGACTTGCTCACCGCGAACCCAACAGCGCCGAAAGTGGGTAGCATTCTCCGCCTGCGCGAAGCGAAGCAACGCGCTTATGCTCCCGCACCCGTCGGACGCCTGCGTCAGCGGTTCTCCGTTCTAAAACGCCGCTTCAGAGGGTGTGGGTTGGCTGGGACTCGAACCCAGAACCAACGCCTTAAAAGGGCGTGTCTTCACCGGGCGGTGAATCGACCGTTGCTGTTTTGTTGCCGTTTCAGCTGGCTTTCGCGTCGTCGCAGCACTCGCCGGCAGAGCGTCAACCGGCCGATGGAACGGCGCCGGAATAAAACCAAAACCCGAGCATCCCATCTGTGCACCAGACAGTGACGCCGAACGACGGTCACGTATCGGAGCCTCTGAGGGCTCACCTGTTCAGTACCGCCGCCGTCAAACAATTTGTGAAGCAGGAGAAAGGCAGCGGGACATATAACGTGGTGGTGATCGGCGGCCGGCGCCGCTCGCGCTGATCTGCATCCAGCTCATCTGATTCGGGAACGCTGCCAGGCGCAGTGTGCCCATCTCCGGGCACTCCACTTCGGGCACGCGTGTCCATGACCCCCAAATTTTATGAAACAAACGATCTTAATTATTGCAGCATGCTCATCAGCACATCAGTTCGCGCGCAGCACGTCGATGACCTCGTCGCCGGCCTGTTGCGCGACAATCCTCAACTCGAAGCCGCGCGCTCAAACTGGGAGGCGATGAACGAGCGGCCCCGCATCGCGCAACTCGTTTGGTGACTAGCAAGCTCCCCGACGCGACGGATGTGCTCGTCATCGGTGCCGGCCAAGCCGGGCTGGCGATCGGCTACTGGCTACGAGGTGCCGGCGCTTCGTTCGTTCTGCTGGATGGGCACCGCCGGGTGGGCGATTCATGGCGCGAGCGCTACGACTCCCTCGTGTTGTTTTCTTCGCGAGCGTATTCGGCGCTGCCTGGTCTGCCGGTGCCAGGAGAACCCGCCGGCTATCCAACAAAGGACGAGATCGCCGACTACCTCGAGGAGTACGCCCTCGTGTTCGATTTGCCGACTGTGATGAACGAGCGCGTGTCGTCGCTTGAGCAGACGCAGAGCGGCTTTGTTGCCCACACGCAGGGAGACGCCCGACTCGGTGCAGTGTGCGTGATCGTAGCAGCCGGGCCTTTTCAGCGGCCGATCATTCCCGCGTTCGCCAAGAAGCTGTCCGCTGACGTGCTGCAGTTCGACGCGACGACGTACCGCCGGCCCGAGCAGATCCCTTCCGGGTCAGTGCTCGTCGTCGGTGACGGCGCGACCGGCAGGCAGGTGAGCGCGGAGCTGGTACGAACCCACGAGACTTTGTTGTGCGTCGGCAGCACGCGACTCGTCGTGCCGCAGCGGTTCCTCGGGCGCGACATCATCGCTTGCTTCGAGACAACCGGAGCGCTCCGCGACGACAAAGAGAGCCTGCACGGCAGGTTCGTACAACTGTTCGATCCGATTCCAGGGTGGCATTTGCGTCGGGCGGCTCTCCGTCGCTCCGGCGTGAAGATCGTGCCGCGCGCCACCGACGCGAATAGCCGCACCGTCGTGTTCGCGAACGGCCGGTCCAAAGCCGTCGATGCGGTGATCTGGGCGATCGGCTATCACGACGACTCCTCGTGGCTGGGCGTTCCGCGCACCGTCGATCCAAAGGGAAACTACGTCGACGCGCGCGGAGTCTCGCCTGTGCCGGGGCTGTTTCATATCGGGCGCGACTGGCAAAACAACCGCGCGTCAGCCCTCCTTACCGGCGTCGGCAACGACGCGCGCGATATAGCTGCGAAGGCTCTGGAGTTCGTCCGCTCGTCTGCTACGGCCGAGCGCGCCTACGGTGCGGGCGACTGAGGTGGGGCCGTTTCGGCCAGCACTTTCTCGACGAGCATGTCGCGGTATTTCTCCGGCTCGGCGAAGTGCGGCCAGTGCGCCGATTCCTCGAACCAGATCAGCTGCTTCCCTCGCGGAGCTTGGAGCTCGGCGAAATAGCGTTGTGCGACATCAGCGGTGACGACCCAATCGTAGCGGCCTATGAAGAAATAAACGGGCACTTCGATTCGGGGCACCTCCTCGAACAGGTTCGTCTCGTAGAAAATTTCCCGCCACAGATGGCTGAAGGAGTACCTGAACCCGAGCGGAATCTTAGCGAGGTCAACCCACGAGTACGCAGGAGAACCAAACGCCAGCCGAGCGAATCGCGTGGGTGGATACGACCGATGCTGCTCGGCAGCGTAGTGATTCACCCATTTCTCCATGATTTTGCAGCCATCGAAATCTGAATGTGGCGGTCTGCCGATCCGCGTTAGCTCAACGACAGCGTTCGTGTTGTTTTCTTCCCTCGCGTTACCCAGCGCGAAGTCGTACCGCACCTGCTGTGTCTCCGGCAGGCCGGCCACCTGGCCTATTCCGACATACGCGTGAAACAGCTCGGGATGCCGGGCAACCGTCAGCGCGCCGACAAGCGAGCCCCACGAGTGCGCGACGAGGTAGCATTTCTCCGCGTTGAACCGCTGCAGCAGCAGGAGTGTCAGTTCACGCGTGTCGGCGACGAACTGGTCAACTCGCATCGACTCGTCGGGAATCACCCACGCGTAAGATTTGCCAGCTCCGCGCTGGTCCCACTGCACAACGACGAAGTGCTTCTCCAGCTCGGCGTTAAGATGCGAAAACGGCATCTGCGGAAAACCAGGCCCGCCATGGAGGAAAAGCAGGACCGGCTTTGTTCGATCGTGCCCGCGGATCTGAATCCATTGCTCAAGTGCCCCGAGTCGCACCTTTTCGACGGACGAGACGCCGCCGGGCGAACTGATGCGAATGCGACCCGCGACGCGATGCTGCGCGACCAGCCGCAGGAGTGTAGCCGAAAGGGCGAGAACGACGAGCAATGCCCCCGCTCCGACGAACACGCGCTTCAGAATCCGGCGCCAGCGGGTGGATGACATTCCGGAATTCGTTCGATGTCGCTGCACCCGCTACGTTTGCCGCCTCTCAGATGTTCCGCAGCTGCTGTCCACGCGCGGCAGATCGTAGCAATGCCGCAACGCATTGGTCAGGGTGCGTGAGCGGCAGAATGTGCGCTGCGCCTTCAACATCGAACGCACGGATCGTCGCGAAATCCGCCGCGAGCGCCTGTGCCAGGCCGGCCACTTGCGAGGGATCATCGGAGCCGGCGGTGATCGTCACC
>DATHXZ010000599.1:0-1561 GCA_035459405.1 Chthoniobacterales bacterium | reverse complement strand
GCTCCTCTCGTTCCTCGCGGGCGCTCCCGAATGGGTGACGCACATCGCGTCGAGCCTCATCAGCATCGTCGCGGTGCTGGCGGTCTTCCTGAACCTCTTCGCGCTCATGTCGCTGCTGGAGCGCAAGATTCTCGGCCGCATGCAAAACCGCTACGGACCGAATCGCGTTGGACCGTTCGGGCTGTTCCAGCCGCTCGCCGACGGCATCAAGATGCTGATCAAAGAGGATGTCGTCCCGGCGCGCGCGGACAAGATCGTGCATTTCCTCGCGCCGATCATGATCGCCGCACCGACGACCCTCGCACTCGGTGTCATTCCGTACGGCCGGAACATGACGCCTTTCGCGATTGATGGCGGGATCCTGTTTTTCTTCGCGGTAAGTTCCGCGGCAGAGCTCGCCGTCTTCATGGCGGGCTGGGGGAGTAACAATAAGTTCTCCATGCTCGGCGCGATGCGGGCTATCGCGCAGATGGTCAGCTACGAGCTGCCGCTCGTCATCGCCGTGCTGCCAGTCGTGATGGTCGTCGGTTCGCTTTCCCCCGATGCGATCGTGGCAGCGCAAAGCGGCCACACGTTCGGCGTATTGCCGCATTGGTTCGTTCTCACGCCGTGGGGCGCGGCGACCTTCCTGCTCTTCTTCATCTCTGGGCTGGTGGAGTCGAACCGCACGCCGTTCGACGTGCCGGAAGGCGAGTCGGAGATCGTCGCCGGTCACATGACGGAATATTCCGGCTTCAAGTACGCGACGTTCTTCCTTGCGGAGTATTTCGGGATGTTCGCGGTCAGCGGACTCGCGGTAACGATGTTCCTCGGCGGCTGGCAGGCGCCATTTGCGTTCCTTCAGTTCATCCCGTCGTACATCTGGTTCTTCGCCAAACTTGGCGCCCTGCTCTTCGTCTTCATCTGGCTGCGTGGAACGCTCCCGCGCATGCGCGTCGACCACGTGATGAACTTCGCCTGGAAGTTCATGCTGCCGATGGCGTTCGCGTGCGTGCTTGCGGCCGCCGTCTGGCACTACCAGGCGCGTGGACCTGCGGCCTGGATCTGGTCGCTCCTTATCGTCGGCTTGTTTTACTTCGCACTTTCGCGGCTCCTCGGGACGCGCAGGAAATTCGCCGCGCGCACCTACCGCTTCGCCGAATGAACACTGGTGCGTTTCTCGCCATCAGCGTGCTGACGCTCTCGGGTGCATTAGCGGCGGCGACATTGCCGCGGCTCATCCATGCCGCTCTTTTCCTGGTCGTCGCCTTCGTCGGCATCGCCGCTTTCTACTTCTTGTTAGGCGCGGAGTTCGTCGGACTGGTGCAAATCTTCGTCTATGTCGGCGCTGTCGCGGTCCTGATCGTCTTCACGATTCTCCTGACACGACGCGAAGAGGAGAAGACGGGCGGTCTCAACTGGGGTGGAGCCGTCGTCGCAGTCGCCGTCTTCGCTGGATTGCTTTGGGCGATCCTTCGCACATCGGGCATCAACATCGCGGTCGCGCCAATCGAAGCGCTCACCGTCCGTCGTATCGGCGAAGTGCTGATGACCGATTACGTCTGGCCGCTGCAATGCATCG
>DATHXZ010000598.1:0-2246 GCA_035459405.1 Chthoniobacterales bacterium | reverse complement strand
CCCGGAAGTCTTCGAAGTGAATGCCAGGCACGCCCGATCTTCTCCTGCAACGCACCGGGTCGTGCCGCTTGCTCAAACAGGCGCGCGCGGCGTTCGCGATCAATGAGCAGAATTAGGGCGCGGCAGATTCTTGCGCGCGTTCGAATCGGGCATCGTCCAGTACGTCGACACGACGACGGCGATAAAGACGACGAACGTCAGCGAGTTCAACAGCACGGCGGTATCCTCTTACGAAACCGGCGGCTGAATGTCGGCCCAGATTTGCACGCTGGTTCAGCGCACCCGCTCCGCGATCGTCGCCGCCATCCACGGGCCGGTGGTCCTCCGCATGACGACGGCCCAGTACCATGCGGAGACGTCCGTCCACTCGCGACCGCCGGTGTCCGTAATTCGCTCGCGCACCAGCAGCTTGCGGCCCTCTCGTTCCGCGGTGAAACAGCTCCATGTCGCGCCATTTCCAACCCTCACGGCAGGCTGCGGCTCCACGGTGTAGCCCATCCCGCGAAAGCAATCGGCGCTGCCGTGCAGCTGCCGCGTGCCTTGCGTTACCCAGCGCAGGATGATTTCGCGCCGGCCGTCGGTGAACTTCGCGATCCGGCCCGGGAAGTTGCCGTTGAATTGGTGCTCGCGTGCGGTGAGCGGAACCTCGGCGATTGGCTCCCCTTCCCATTCGGCAGGCCAGCCAGCGAAGTGCTGTGGGGCTTGCGGCCGCACATCATCTTCGATCGTTGGCAGCCATGCTGCGATCGCGCAAAGCACGAAGAACGCCGCCCGACGCGTCATGCGCATGATGGTTGCGGTTCCGGACGTGACGCCATGCGGAGGATCAGCAGCGCCGCGCCTGCGAACACCAGCACTCCGACGCCGGAATGCGTCCACTCCGGCAGGATAACGACGCACGTTTCCTTGAAAAACAACAGCGCCGCCCGCAGCACGTTTGCAAACACGACGACGACAAACGCTACGGCGAAGAGGAGCGTACTGCGTCGGTTGTCGAGCCGGGTCCAGCTCGCGAGTGCAGCGGCAAGGTAGAGGCCAACCCACAGCATGCGCACGCCGCTGCACGGCCCGTCGACCATGATGGTCTCGCCGCGCCAGTGCAGCGACGAGCCTTCCCGTGTCACAGAGAGATCGAGCGCGCGCAGAACGAGCGCCGATCCCTCGGCCGCGATGAGCCGCAGTGGATAACCAGCGTAGAATTGCAGTGTCGCGATGACCGGCAGCGAAAGCGCGATCAATCCCGACTCTGCAATGACGGTGCGGCCGCGGAGCAACGATGCGAACGCGCTTGCGGCGATGATCGCGCGTGGCAACGGCGACAGGTAGTGAAACGTCGCGACATAGAGACCGATCAGAACCGCCGGTGCCATGAAGTCGCGCTCGCGCAACGACGAGCTGCCGCGCTCGCGCAAGCGGATCGCGAGAAACGTGGCGAGCGCAATGACCCCGCAAGGCTCGTCACTGCCATCGACTGTACGCATCACGTACCAACGCCAGACCGGCCACACGGCCAGAGCCATGCAGACGAGCATGACTCTGGCGCGCGTTGTGGAACTCAGGCGCACTGTGCTTTCCTCGCGCGGTAAGCTTTATAGGCGATCATCGCCCCAGCCATGATCATCAAGGCCCACGTTTCCGGCTCTGGCACCGTAGGGACGGCGGCACCCACCGCGGTATTCTCGACACCTTGCGGCAAAGCGACCGGCTGTTTCACATGCTGCTGATCACCACCTGCGTTCCGTACGATGTTGTCCACCGCAACGAACGACGTGTAGGCGGTGAGCAAGTTGTAAGTCAGCCCAAGATTGGTAACCGCCTTCACCCGCTCATCGTCGCGCTCCAGCTGGTTGTAATCCGACAGTGAGGCAATCCGGCTGCGAGCCCAGAGATAGGCAAGCGCGCCTGTTCCCTCGATCGGCTTCGTGCCGGCGACCTCAAATTCCTGCCGGTACTCGCCGGTGCCAGTTTGGCCGCGGACGGTGATCGTTCCGCGCGCTTCGCCTTTCCATTTCCCGAACACGACTGCCGGGCGATCGGCCAGAACGTCAGGGATCGATACCGGCTCCACGTCGTAGACACCGAGCCCGCCGAAATCGACTGCGATGTGGGTGAGAAGCGGCGCAGAAATGTAATCACGGAACTTCGCGACTTGCTCGCTGGCCTCGTCTGGTCGCGTGACGATGAACGGCTCCCCCTGCCCGGCGCGCGCTATTCCCTCGAGGAGGAAACGGTTAACGCTCGATCCG
>DATHXZ010000597.1:0-6923 GCA_035459405.1 Chthoniobacterales bacterium | reverse complement strand
GGGCACTGATGTCGCGATCGAATCCGCGGGTGTCATCCTCGTGGGCGACCGCATCGACGACGTGCTCAGCGCGATCGTTCTCGGTCGCGCCAGTTATCGCACCATGACGGGCAACGTCATCGTTGCCGTGCTCTTCAACATCGTAGGCATGCTGCTCGCGGCGCTCGGCCTCATCACGCCCGTGCTGGCGATTGGCTTCATGATCCTGAGCATCTTCGCGATTCTGCTCAACACGCTGCGCATCCGCGCGATCAATCTCGAGCGCGAAGAATTGACGGAAACCGGTGCGCTGGCCGAGGCTGACTTTGCTGTGCCTGATATGGTTTGCGAAGGCTGCGCGGAAAAGATCACGTCCGCTCTTACTGCCGTGCCCGGCGTCAGCCGTGTCCAGCCGAAGGTGAGCCAGAAACACATCTACGTTCGATACGAGCCGGGGAAGGTGCAGGAACAGCAGCTGCGCGCAGCTGTCACCAAGGCTGGCTTCACTGCCGTGGCGTAGCGTGCCGCAATGTCACGGATGAAGACGAACTCCGAGCCTGACGAACCACTCCTGATCGGGCAGCTCGCGAAACGAGCGGGAGTGAAGACAGATTCAGTCCGCTTCTACGAGCGGAGCGGCTTGCTCCCGCGGCCGAAGCGCAGCGCCAATGGCTATCGCACGTATGATCAGGAGGCGCTCGGTCGGTTACGCTTCATCAAAAAAGCGCAGTCGTTAGGCTTTTCGCTCGATGAAGTGCGGCGCATCCTGACCCTGCGAGGGCAAGGGAGCACCACCTGCCGCTCCGTGCTGGCGATCGCGGAGGCGACACTAGCGGAGACGGAAACCAAGCTGAGCGACCTTCAGAAGTTTCGCGACTCGCTGGCAGCAAATGTCAGGCGATGGAAGACGCTGCCGGCGCGGAGGAAATGCGCGGCTGAGTTCTGCGATCTGATTGAGTCGAACAGCTAAGCCCATGAACCGCCTGATAGAGTCCATTGACCGAATCGGTTCAGCCGGAGCGCTGGTAGCGGCAGTCGCTGCGCCTTGTTGCTTCCCGCTGTTTGCATCGCTTGCTGCCACGCTTGGGCTGGGCGTGCTCGGCGCATTTGAAACGACGGTGCTTTATCTATTTCAAGGTTTTGCGCTGCTCACCGTCATCGGCCTGGCGCTGAGCTACCGTAGACATCGTCAGCTCGGCCCTATTGCAGCCGGGCTTCTCGGCGCGTCAGCATTGGCGTATTCGTTCTACTGGAACTGGAGAACAGAGCTGCTCTACGCCGGCCTCGTCGCGATTCTGATTGCCAGCGTCTGGAACTGGTTCTGCAGCCGCGCGAGCGCGCGAGCAGAGCCCGTGCTGGAATCGGTGATCACGTGTCCTTCATGCGGCCACCGCGCCGAAGAAACAATGCCGACAAACGCGTGCCTCTTCTTCTATGACTGCGTCAGCTGCAATGCTCGACTCAAACCAAAGCCTGGCGACTGCTGCGTCTTCTGCAGTTACGGGTCTGTGGCGTGCCCGCCGATTCAGATTGACGGGCAGTGCTGTGCGAATTGAAAGCTGCTTGCCACAACGACACGGAAGGCTGCCGAGCGTGAATGCCGGCTAACGGCGGGCTGACGAAGCTGGCGGCGCTTTTCCGCGGAGGAGCTGAGCTAGTTTTCCGGGGTCATTCGTCGGTAACTGGCACACGAAGTTTTCGCACACGTAAGCCGTCGCCCGGTCATCCAGTTCGCCGACGCTCTTCGTAAACTCGACTCGCTCCGAGAAGAACTGCTGGCCTGCGCCTCCATCGGACAGGATCAAGACCCGGTGCGGCAGAAAATGGCGATGCACTTCGTGCAGCATCGCATTGGTGGCCGCGTCTCCCGGTTTGCCGGCGATGACAATCTGCTTTGGTTTTGCGCGTGCCCAGGACAGGGCCACCAGCATCTGCGGCATCGATGAAGGTGCGGCCTCGAGTTGTTTCGCAAAAGCTTCGATCGTCCGGTTCGCGCGCTCCCGCGCATTCGCGTCATCAAGGATGTAGCCGATCCGCAGAAGATTGAGCGCGGCGACGGAATTCGGCGACGGCTCCGCCATATCATCCGCTTCTTTCATCCGCAGGAGGACGTTTGCGTCGGAGGCGGCGGTGCTGAAGTAGCCGCCTTGTTTCGCATCGCCGAACAGCTCGTCCTGCCGCTCCTGCAGCTTGATCGCCCATTGGATTCTGCCGATATCGAAGGAGGCCTCGTACAAATCCAGCAGGCCTTGCGCGAGGAAGGCGTAGTCACTCGCGAATCCATTCACATCGCTCGCCCCTTCGCGGTAACTCCGCAGCAGAGTCTGCGTCTCGTCGCGATAGAGCTTCTGTTGAATGAAATCGGCCGCCTTCGTCGCGACCTCCAGATAGGAGCCATCGCCAAGAATCTGGGCAGCGCGGGCGAAGGCCGAGATCATGAGGCCATTCCAGCCAGTGATGATCTTGTCGTCGAGATGCGGGCGCGGCCGTTTCGCGCGTGCGTCGAATAGGATCTTGCGGCTTTCGGCGAGTAGTTGCTCGGTCTTTTCTTCAGGGAGGCCAAGCTTCTTCGCCGTCTCAGCGATGCTCTGCCGTGCAATCAGGATGTTCTTGTTCTTGAACTCGCCGTGCGGATCTTCCGGCGCATTGCCCTTCGCTTCGATGCCGTAGTGCAAATCGAACACCTTCGCCTTCTCCGGCCCAAGCAGCCGATCGATCTCGTCCTTTGACCAGACGTAAAAGGCGCCCTCCGCCTGCTCCGGCTTGCCTCGCACGAGCAGGCTGTCTGCGTCTTCAGCCGAATAGAATCCGCCGTCTTTATCCGTGAGATCGCGGCGGACATAATCGAGAATGTCGCGCGCGATTTTCTCGAAAAGCGGATCGCGCGTGATCTGAAACGCGGTGAGATACGCGATCGCAAGCTGCGCCTGGTCGTAGAGCATTTTTTCGAAATGCGGGACGTGCCAGAACTTATCGGTCGAGTAGCGATGAAACCCGCCGCCGATGTGATCGTGAATGCCGCCCGCCGCCATCTTCCGCAACGTGACGACTGCCATCTCGAGCGCGCGTTTGCGTTCCGCCGATTCCGGCGCGCTGCCGTAGACGTTGTAGAGAAAATTGAACGCAACCGGCCGCGGAAATTTCGGCGCTTGGCCGAACCCGCCGAACTTCGCATCGAAGTTCGATGCGAACTGCTGGTAAGCTTTCTCGCGCACACCATCGGCGAGCTTTCCCGAGCTATCGGACTGCTCCACCGCGGCTCGGAGTCGATCGAGCATTTGGTCTGAGCTGGCGACGATTTTTTCGCGGTCGGTTTTCCACGCGCTCGCGATTTTCGTCAGCACCGACGGTAAACCTGGCATGCCGTCCCGGGCTTCAGGCGGGAAATAGGTGCCGCCAACAAACGGCTTGAGGTCAGGCGTGAGCCAGACGTTCATCGGCCAGCCGCCGCGCCCGGTCGTGGCCTGCACAAACGTCATGTAAACCTGGTCAATGTCCGGCCGCTCTTCGCGATCGACTTTGATGTTCACGAAATTGTCGTTCATCAGCTTCGCGATGGCCGGGTTCTCAAACGATTCGTGCTCCATCACGTGACACCAATGGCAGGTGGAGTAACCGACCGACAAAAAAATTGGCTTGTTCTCCTTCTTCGCCTCGGCGAACGCTTCGTCGCCCCACGGATACCAATCCACCGGATTGTGCGCGTGCTGGAGAAGATAAGGCGACTTTTCCTGAGCCAGTCGGTTAGTGTGTTCCGCGCCGCCGGATTCGGCTGCGTTTGCGCTAGCGACTGCCACCAGGGTCGGCATGGCAAATGCGAGTTGGCGAACTGATCTGTGCTTCATAAAGTGCCTGCTGATCTTCTACTGCAACGGTGCGGTTTGCGGTGCATCTGGGGGCGCATTCAATGCTCCCCGGCCGTGCTTTCGGCGGCGCTGGTCTTCGCGAGCGCGGCTTTAACGGCTTCTGCCAGCTCCCTGGCTGGCCCGCGTCCCCAATAGTGCAGGAACATGATGCGCGGGCTCTCGTGCGTCATGTGATTGTGGATCGCGACGACGTTGATGCCGGATTGCCGCAATGTTTTCAGCACCGGCTGCAGTTCGTCTTCCGTCATCGCGAAGTCGCCATCGACCACAGCGTTCTCATCGCTGCCTGCAAAGGACGCCCAGGTGTTTACGCCCATGGTTTTGCCAATCGCCATGCCTCCCATGGCGGCTTTCCGGCCAATGGTGAACTTCCCCATTCCGTCCTTCGCTTCGCCTTGCATGCCGAAGACTTCATTCAGCGGCGCGATCGTGATGGAACTCTTATCGGGCAGCGCTGCTTTTTCCTTGGCAGCCGCTTCGCCAAACGTCTCAGCTAGTTTGCTGCTCGACGAGCGGACAGCTTTCACGCTGTCGTAAACTTTCCTCGCCGCAGCAGCGAGTTTCTCGACCGGACCCTCGCCGCCGATGTGCATGAAGTAAACTTTCGGCCGGT
This sequence comes from Chthoniobacterales bacterium, assembly GCA_035459405.1. Taxonomy (GTDB): domain Bacteria; phylum Verrucomicrobiota; class Verrucomicrobiia; order Chthoniobacterales; family UBA10450; genus JACCTI01. The sequence goes on along the minus strand of DATHXZ010000597.1, from coordinate 2,465 downwards.
CGAAGAAGAAATGGTTGTGTAGCGCGGTCACGCTGAGGCCGTTGTCCAGCGCGGCAGACATGGCTGCATTGACTTCGTCCTCGAACAGCACTGTGTCGCCCATCATCATCGCTTTGTCGCCGCTGCCCTGGAACGCGGCCCAGGTGCCGAGCCCCATAAACGGCGGCATAGTCCAGCCGGTGACCGCGACCTTCACGTCGTCGCGCGGGAAAGTGACTTTGTAGACCCCTTCTGCCTCGTCCAGCTTGCCTTTCAGCCCGGTGATCTCGTCGATTTTCGCGGTGTCCAATTCCGCCGCGTTTGCTTTCAGCGCGGCGAACGAGAGCGCGGCGACAAGTGTGATGATCAGGAGGTTTCGCATTGTACATTTTATCTCAGCGAATCTCGGAGCGACAGGAAGGAGTTAGCCGTGGTGGCAACGCTCCTCAACCCGAACGCCGATGATGTGGCTCAGCAGTGATTCCGTGATCAGGCAGGCTTCCGGATGCCGGATGAAAGCAAAGGATGCGGCGAGTAGCCGCGGTGGACACGTGTGTGCATCGCGCAGTTATTGCAGCGTGGCGCGAATGTCGCGCGGCGATGACTTCGGGTATGCTGCACATGTATGGCTACCGAATCCTCGAACGAAATCTCGGCTCCGGATCTGACCCAACGGCCGCCGCGCAGTCCGCGCTGCCGGCTCGGCGGTTACGTGCTTCTGCCGCGCGTGATCGACAAAGGGCGGGCGGCGATCGCTGGTACACTTGGCGAGTTCAAATACGATGCGCCGATGGACCAGCACATCATCAACTTCCTTGGCATCGATCCCGCGGCCTTGCGCGAGCAGCTCGCCACGGGCAAAGGCGACGGCGAAATCGTCGAGTGGGTGAACGCGAACGCGCAGCACAAGCGGACCGCGTGGGAGATCGAGCAATGGAGCGACTACATGCAACGCCGCGGACCCGATGGCGATGCCGAGACGCTTGGATTTTTTCTCGAGCGCGTGAGCTCGTTCTCAACCACCCGCGAAGACATCAAGACGTGGTTCGATCTGCTCGACCTCGATGACGTCGTGACATTCGGCGGAATGCCATGAAGCACCGGGTCGCTTTGAGCACCGGCGTCGGGCCGGGGTTGGGCGCGTCGCTGGCGCGCCGTTTCGCGCGCGAAGGATTCGGCGTGGCATTTGTTGCGCGCGGCAGTGATTTCATCGACAAGCTGGCGCGCGAAATTTCCGGCAACGGCGTCAACGCGATCAGCATCGCGGCGGATGTGAGCCGGCCGGCTGAGATCAAGTCTGCCGTCGCGCGTGTGCGAGCGGAGCTCGGCCCGATCGGAATGCTCGTGCACAATGCGAGCAGCTCATCCGGTAATGGGCTGCTCCGTACGACGCCAGAGGAATTCGAGCAGACATGGCGGACGGCCGCACTCGGAGCATTCGTCTGTGCGCAGGAAACCGCGCCGGATATGCTCGACGCGGGCGAAGGCACGATGCTTTTCACCGGCGCGACCTCCAGCGTGCGCGGCGGCGGCTGGCTGGCATTCAGCAGCGCGAAGTTCGCGTTGCGCGGACTCGCGCAATCACTCGCGCGCGAACTCTGGCCGCAAGGCATCCACGTCGCGCATGTGGTGATCGACGGGATCATCGGTGAGCCGGGAGCCGCGTCCGATTCCGAACCGTTGCTCGATCCCGCCCACATTGCAGACGCCTATTGGCATCTCGCGAACCAGCAGCGTTCCGCGTGGACTCTCGAGCTCGACGTGCGTCCGCACCGCGAGCAGTTCTTCGTCTGAGCGTCGGCCAGGCACAAAGGCGTCCCGCATCGGGACGTTGCGTTTCTGAACGCCGGGCGCACTAACTAGCAGTCCCTGCGCTCCCCCTCAACGAGGCGAGCTTTTCCCCGCAGAAGGCAGTGAGCCCACCCCAGGCAGTTGCTCGGAAACAAAACGTGGAATAAAATACCGGCACGTTCCTCTACTCGTCGCTGTTCGCGCTCCCGATGCGCAGATCGGCCTCCCTCTTTAACCGCAGTGACTCCCCTCGTTCCTGATCGCGCTGTCGCTGCTTCCGCACGGCGGCTCCGCATCCTGCTGACGAACGCAAATTGGAAATCGTCCATGCCGCCATGACGGCATTCTCGACCATTCCCACGGTTCTCCCGCATGCTCCATGCGCGGAAGCCCCGCTCGCCTGCCGGAGCAGGTCCAACATTTACCTCAATCAACAACAACACACAGAAAAAGGACGAACTATGAAAACACTGATTAAAACCCTCGCCATCGCCATCCTCAGCCTCTCCTTCGCGAGCGTCGGCTTCACCGCCGACAAGGACATGATGATGAAAGACGGCATCATGATGAAGGACGGCCAGATGATGATGATGAAGGGCGGCGACAAGATGATGATGGAGAAGGACATGACCTTGAAGGACGGCACCAAGGTCATGACGGACGGCACCGTGATGATGAAAAACGGCAAGAAGATG
>DATHXZ010000596.1:0-5133 GCA_035459405.1 Chthoniobacterales bacterium | reverse complement strand
CGCCGCAGGCTCAAACAACTGCCGGAGCGGCAGCGCAAGAGATCGAATACGGCACGCTGATCGACTTCACCGCCGGGGGAAGCGCAGAGTTGCTCAAGGTCTCCGGCTGGAGCAAGCCGGAAACTGGGTTTACCTGGGCGGAGGGGAACTCGGCGACACTCGCCGTTCGTGTGCGCCCCACCGACAGTCCGATCACAATGCGGATGAAGGCCGCGGGATTGATCAAGGAACCGGAGCTGCCTTTCCAGCCCGTCGAGGTGTACGTAAACAACGACAAGGTCGCCGATTTGCAGGTCGGCAGCACGGCGGAATACAACGTAGCGATTCCGCAGGGCTTTACGAAAGCTGGCGGGCTTTTGACCGTCAGCTTCAGGATACCCAAGGCCGCTTCTCCGAAGTCGCTCGGACAGAATGAAGACGAGCGGGTTCTTGGCATCCGTATCTTTAATCTTGAGTTTGGTCCGTCGGTGTGAATTTGCCGATAGCGGCACGGCACCTTGTCTCTGACCACGAAGATTGCTGTGCACGTGCAAGCGACGTTCGCCCGGCGCGTGGAGGACGCGAATAGTGAAAATAGCACCGGCGGCGTGAGCATGCCGCAACGCCTCGTGTGCGAGCGCGCGAGTTCCTGATGCAACCGAATTCACCTGACCGATTCGCAGCTCCGTCCGAGGTAGCCTCGGGTGCCACCGAGATCGCGGAACGCCATGCGCCGTCGCGAATAGCATCTCGCGGCGTGCAAGTGGCCACAGGTGCGCTCGCCACCTTCGTGCGTTCATGGGTGTTTCGCGACGTGGTGATTCCGTTCCTCGCCACGCGCGTCATGTTGGTCGTTGTCGCCTGGCTGGCGTTCCAATCTTTCCAGGATTTACCTGCAAAGCCGAACACGTGGGAAATCAGGGCCAACGGCAAAATCGGCAAGGTGGTGGGCAAGATTTCACCTGACGTTTACCCGTTGATCAACATGTGGTCGCGCTGGGACGCCGGGTGGTATCAGTCCATTGCAGAGAAAGGCTACGACTTCGTTCCGAATCGACGCTCGAGCACCGCGTTCTTCCCGGTGTACCCGATGTTGATGCGCGCGGTGCATCGCTTCTCTCCATCGGGAAGCGACGGAAGCTGGCTCGTATGCGGCATCATCGTGTCGAACGCGGCCCTCCTCGTGGCCTTGATTTACCTTGTTCGTTTGGTGCGGATCGACTTCGACCATGCCGCCGCCGCCCGTTCCGCTCTCTACCTGCTCGTTTTCCCAACATCGCTCTTCTTCTCGGCCGTATATAGCGAGTCGCTGTTCCTCGCCTTCACGCTTGCCTGTTTCTATCACGCGCGGAAGGAGCAGTGGTGGCTCGCCGGAATAATCGGCGCAGCTGCCGCACTGACACGTTCGCTGGGCATTCTTCTCGTTGCGCCGCTCGCCGTCGAATATCTGATGCAGCGCCGCTTCAATCTGCGAGCGATCCGGCCAAACGTCGCTGCGATCGCGCTAATTCCCGCCGCGCTCGCCGCCCTGATGTGGTACTGGTCTTGGCGCTTCGGGAACATGATGGCGACCCAGGACGCGCAGGCTGCCTGGGGTGGCGGCTGGGGCGCGTTCACCTTGCCGTGGAAGCCGTTCGTGCGCTTCATCCAGCAGCCGTTCATCTTGAACGATGTCATCAACTTCAGCTTCGCCGGAGTGTTGCTCGCGTTGATTGTCTTCGTCGCAGTCAAGCTGCGCCCGAGCTATGGCGTTTACGCGGCAAGCTGCTACCTGTTCGTCACGTCCTGGGGTACGTTCGAATCGGTGCCGCGATACGTGCTCGTGATCTTTCCCGCCTTCATTGCCCTCGCACAGCTCGGACGCAAACCGGCTTTTGATCGCGCCTACCTCGCCATCGCCACGGGGCTGGCCGCATTCTTCATGATCCGCTTCTCGTTATGGCGGTGGGTGGCGTGACAATCCGGCGTCCTGCGCGAGAGCGTCGCGTCTAAGGTCGGCTGCAAGTCCTGCCAGAGCTCGCAAGCTCATGCTGCCGCTCACGAAGACCGCACTGCAGCCGCCGCACGGGCTGCCGGCCATCGGCACAACCTCGCGGTCGCCTGCCGATCTGGCAGCGCGGCAGGGGTTGCTAGCGGGCTGGCAATGGGTGCTGATCATGCTCGTCGTTTCCCGGCTGATCATCTTCGGCGTGATCGCTCTCGCCCGGCTAGTGTTTGTGCCGTCTGGCGCCTGGCACCCCGGCGGCGTGTTTAGCGTTCTGCTGCAGTGGGACGCCGAGCTTTGGTACATCGGCATCGCGCGCGATGGCTACACGTTTGACGCAGACTTTCACTCGCACATGGGCTTTTTCCCATTCTACCCGCTCCTCGTGCGAACATTCTCGTTTGTTTTCACCGATGTGCGCGTCGCCGGCGTGGTCGTCTCTCACGTCTGTCTGGTCGCTGCGGCCCTGCTGTTCAACGCATTGATCAACGTCGACTACAAGGACCAGCGGATTAACCGCGCCGCGGTGACGCTCCTGATGTTCAGCCCGGTGAGCTTCTTTTTCTCGCACGCTTATAGCGAGTCCACTTTCTTGATGCTGTCACTCGGGGCATTCCTCGCCGCGATCACGAAGCGATGGCTGCTCGCCTGTCTCTGCGGTGCTTGCCTGACAGCGACACGGAATGTCGGAATGCTGATCGCGGTGCCGCTCTTCTTCGAATACTGGCGCCAGACGTGGAACCCCACCGTCGGCATCCGCTCGCTGCTGCGGCCGCGGATTCTGTTCTTTGCCCTCATTCCGATGGGTTTCGGAATGTTCATGCTCTACGCCTACGTAAAGTTTGGGAACCCGCTGGCATACCTCGCGGCGACGAAGGTCTGGGGTCGGCAATTCGTCCTGCCGTGGCACACGCTCCTGAACGCCTTCGGGCTGCCGATCTTCTACCAGTGGCTGTTCGGGACGATTCTGCTCGGCGGCATCGTGCTTTGGATCGCCAGCTTCTACCTTAAGCTGCGGACGAGTTATCTCATTTACGCCAGCCTGCTCGTCGGGATCTACTTGTGCGGCAACAGCCTTGAGGCGATCCCCCGCTATCTTACAGTCGTCTTCCCGCTTTTCATCACGCTCGGGATCGTCGCAAGCCGGTATCCGTGGAGCTACCTGCCGATGTTCGCCTTCTCGACCGCAATCCTCACGCTCTGCAATATTCTCTCGGCGATGGGCTACTGGATCACGTGACCGGCCCGCGAACGACTAGTGCGAACACTCTCACTCACCCGCTGGAATATCGGTGCCGCCGCCGCTATTGCGCTGGTGGCGTTAACCGGATGCGGCAAGCACCCGCTACCCGAGCACACCAGCGAGCCGCGTTCGCACACCTACGTATTTGGCGAGCGCGTAGGGTTCGGATGGGGAGGCGATTCGGCGCGTTTCCGGCGTTACGGCTGGGAAAAGACGGAGGAGCACTCCACGCGCACCACGCCGCGAGGCGCAGCGCTGCACTTCAACGTTGTGGACTCAGATCAGCCGCTCACCGTCAGAATGAAGCTGAGCCGCGTCGACGAACTGGAAAGCCTCATGCAGCCTGTAGAGGTGACAGTCAATGGGCAGAAGATCACCGAATGGGAAGTGTCCCGTCGGGGCTACTACAGCTGTGTGATCCCCGCAGCGCTGGTCAATGTCGATCCCGTTATCGGCCCGGCCGCTTTCGTTCTCGTCGACCTCCACACGCCGAGCACTGAGGGGCCGCTCAACCCAGTCGGCGTTCCGAATAGCCGGCGTCACGGCGTTCGCGTCTGGGAGGTGTTCATGGTGGAGGGCGCACAGCCGCCGGAGCAGCATGGCCCGATCGCAGTCGAGACGCCGGAGGGCAGCTCTTACACGTATGGGAATGCGGTGAGCTTCGGAATCGGCGGCACAGGTGAGCGCTACAACGTGGGCGGGTGGGATAACACCGACGGTATCTTCACCTCCGCGCTGCAGGCTCCGGCGACGCTCGGATTCCGAGTAGCACCTGCGCGCGGGCGGCTCTCGTTGAAGCTGCGCGCTGCGGTTGTAACCAGCGGACCACGGCTGCAGGTGCAGCCCGTCGAGCTTCGGATCAACGGTCACAAGCTCGCTGACTGGACGATCGAGGAGTCGCTGCAGTGGTTCACTGCCGAAGTGCCCGCCGCGGCGGCAAACGAATCTGGAGTGTTGCGTGTCGAGCTTGCGACGCCTTCGGCGATCGGCCGCAGGATTGGACGCGTGCCGCAAGAGCTTCGGCCGCGTGGCGTGCAGCTGCATGACGTTGTGATTACCGATGAAAGTTAACGCCAGTCAGCGAAGCATCGGTCGTCACCCAACAACGGCTATCGAGGCCGCACCAACGCAGCCGCCCGTCGCGCATCGGTTCGCGTTTTTTGAGCAGCCGCTCGCCGCCTGGACGCGCGAATACCGCGACGTGCTGATCGCGTTCATCTCATCGCGGTTGCTCATCGTGATGCTGATGGGGTTCTCGACCATGATCGTCGCACCCGGCGAGAATGGGCCGCGCCGTGGCTTCGCCGGAATCCTGACGCAAGGGGACGGCGCGCGATACGTGGAGATCGCGAGCGCTGGCTATGGCACTGGCGAAGAAGCTCGGGCGAAGGCGGGCTTGTTTCCGCTCTACCCGAGCTTGGTCGCGACAGTTTCGATCGTCGTTCGTGATGCTACGATTAGTGCGATACTCGTCTCGAACCTGGCTCTGCTCGGCGCGGGCATGTTGCTGAAGGAACTGCTCGAGCGGCACTACGCCTCGCGCAGCGTCAGTCGGGCTGGACTGACATTTCTGATGTTCGGTCCGGTGAGCTTTTTTTTCTCGGGCGCTTACCCGGAGGCGACGCTGCTGATGTTTACGATCGCAGCGCTGCTTGCCGCAGACATGCAGAGGTGGAAGATCGCTGCTGCTGCCGGCGCATGCGCCTCTGCAACAAGCGCGGTCGGAGTGATTGTCCTGCTGCCGCTTGCGTGGGAATACATTGTTGCCCGGCGCGAGCGTCGCGCGCCGGGTGCAACGATCGCAGATGGTCTTCTGCTCGTCATCGTGCCGCTTGGCTGCGCGGCCGTCCTCGCCGTAAGCTGGTTTCGAACTGGGGATGCACTCGCGCCGCTGTCGGCCACGGATGTATTTCGCGGTGGCCTGGTG
>DATHXZ010000595.1:0-4533 GCA_035459405.1 Chthoniobacterales bacterium | reverse complement strand
CGTGCCATGGCGCGCCGAGATCACCAACAATGTGCCACGAAGTCAATGCGCGCTCTCGTCCTCTTCTGTAGCCGGCTTGCGCGAGCCATCCAGGAACGCGGCGCTTCCCGCAGGGAAGCGGCTACACAAGACTCAGCGCCGTGCGGTGACCGACTTCATGCGCGCGAACTCTTCCTGCAGCAGAGCGCGATCCGCGTCGCGATACTTCTCGGGCAGGTAGCGCTTATCGGATGACGACAACACAGCCGCGAGCTCCTGCAGGCGCAGCAAATTAGGATCGAGCGGATCGATGAACGACTCGACGGCATCGCGCAAATCCTCGAGCCGCACATTGCCTTCGTGCTGGGCGAGCACGGTTCGCTCTTTCGCCCGCGTCAGGATCGCCTCGACATCACTGCCGGTCAGGGCACGATTCCCAAGCTCCGCTCGCACGTACGCGAGCAGTTCATCGCTAAGCGCGATCTTCTTCACGCGCGCCACCGTGCTGAACAAGGTTGCAATGTCTGCCGGCGTTTGCGCGGCGAAGAGCGGCAGGCTCAGGCCAAAGCGGCCCTGCCGTTTCATGTCGATCGCGAGCAGGTCCGGCCGGGAAGTCATTGCCACCCAGACTTCACGGCCGCGCAGGCTCGAGTCCCCGATGTGCGCAGCGAATGCAGCGAACACCCGCCCGGAAACGCCGCTGTCATCACCGCCTTCACGCGAGCCGAAAACAGCGTCCGCTTCATCGACGACCACGATCACGGGACCAAGCGCGCGGACCGTCATGAGGATCCGCATCTGCTGACGCTCCGTATCACCCACCCATTTCGAGCGGAACTCGCCGATCTCCATCACCGGCAATCCGCATTCACTCGCGAAGCAATCGATCAGGAACGATTTGCCGACGCCGACCCGGCCGGGCACAAGGATCCCGCGCTCGACCACGTCCGTCTTGCCGTTCTTGAACAGCCACGCGACTTCGCGCAGCTTCTTCTTGGCGGCTTCGTGCGTCGCGACGAGATCGAGGCTAACGCCGGGCTTCGGGTCTTTAAAGCGCACAAGACCCTGGCAGTATTCTTCGATCAACCGCTTCTTGCTCGCGCTGACGTGCTCATTCGTGACTCGCGAACCGTTGCGAATCGCCTCCGCGAGCAGGTGCTGGATGCGGAGCAAATTCAAACCGGCTGTGCGCGTGGCAAGGTCACCCGAGGTCAGGTCGCTCCATTCCGCCAGCGGGACGCCGCTCGTCGCAGCGCCAGATTCAATGAACCGCAGGCGTTCGTCAGCATCAGGCAGGTCGATGCGCACTTGCGCGACGTGCGGGTTCTGCAGCAGATCAGAGTGCAACTCCGCCGCTGACTCGGTGGTGAGAATGACGCCGACATCTTCGCGGCGCATCTCCGGGGAGGCGGCCCACTTCAACAGCGTCACCAAAGCAGTGCGTTCATCGGCGCTTGCACCCGACTCCTCAGCAGCAGGGATGATCTTCTCGGGGAAATCGATGATCAGCGTCACACCGCGCGGCGCGTCCTTGTCTTCTTCAACGCGCAGAAAGAAGCGGCGCAGCAACGGCGCGAGCTTGAGGAATTCGCGCGGCGGCCCGGTCTGCCGGTAATTGGTGTTCTCGACCTGGTCGAAAATCGCGAGCCAGTCGAAGAACCGCTTCTGCATATCGGCGGTGCCAAACGTGAGCCCGTCGGCGACATCGTAGAAGAGCAGGAACGCGCGATCGGGGAACATGCGACGCGCGAGAAAGGCACGCACGGGCACGTAGCCGACGCCGCTGCCGCTCTGCACAGGGAAGACGTCGAAGATGTTTCCGTGCAGAACGAAGAGCGAATAGCTGCCGCCGTTCCACCGCCTGGCGAACTCCAGCTCCCAACGGCGCAACGGCAGGCGTGGCGTGTTCGTTTCGATCTGGTCGGGTTGTGTTTCCGTCTGCATGTCAGCTCTGTCGTTCGCGCGCACGCTGCCTTGGCCGCACGGCATCGGACGCTGGCAACGGCGGCGGACCAGCTTCGAATCCGACGCGCGAAGGGACCATCGGCAGATCGCCCGCGAGCTCGCGGAATTGGTCCATCTCCGCGAGCCACTTGTTGGTCTCGTTCAGGTGCTCCACGCTCGCGTCGATCCGTGCGCTCACTGCGGTTGCGCTCTTTGTCGCGACGGCGTCAGCGCGGATCAATTTGATCTGCTCGGAAAGGCGCTCCTGTTCCGAAAGAACCAGCTCCAGGTTCGACTCCGCCTCTTCGACCCGCAGCGCCCGCTTCCGTAGCACATCGAGCCGATCGCGACGTGACTCCAGCAGGCGCTGCTTGTTATCCGATGCGGCGCTGCCCGCCATCGCGTTGATCTCCGCTTCGAGGGCGCGCGTTTCCTCCTCCGCCTCCGCAACGCACGCGGCGAGATTTTCGTTCCGCTCGGTCTCGAGAAACGTCTGCAACGACTGCTGCATGCTAAGCAGTCGCAGACACATCCACATCAGCTCGTCGATCTTCCGCAACCGTGTGTCGGCGGTCACGTTGAACTCCGACCGCTCGGTATCCGCAGCGGCTTTCTCGATGTCGCGGCAGACGCGGGCCAGCAGGTGATAACGCTCCCGCAGCTGCGATGAGAGCGAATTCAGCACCGCCTCCCGTCGGCGTTTGAACTGCGCAATCTCGGCGGCTTCGGTCGTGCTTGTCTGCGCGCTCGCGCGATTCTCCGTCCAGCGACGAAAGAAGCTCATGTCCGGCACGTAGACCCAGCCGAGCACGTAGGCCGTGGCGCCGGCGACAAAGTAAAGCGGCTCGCCCGTGGCGAATCCCGCGCCAAGCGTGGCGAGCGCCATGACAGCATGGTGCGGGCTTTGGAGGAACGCGCGCCAGTGGCTGGTGGTCGGCTCAGGCATGGGAAAAGCAAACATCGAACATCCAACATCGAACATCCAACGCCGAACGAGGGGCGCGAAATTCTTCGATGTTCTATGTTCCTCTACTCGAGCGTGAACCACTGCGCCTCGACGCGGCGGTTCTGCTCAGCGTCGCGGCCGAGCGGTTCATCCCAGCCGCGCCCGGCGACGTCGAGGCGTGCGGAATCAACCTGATGTCGCTCGACGAGCAGCCGCTTGATTTCGCCTGCGCGCTCCTTGCTGAACTCGACGGCCTTCAGCGCCATTTGCCTAACGAATTGTTCGCCGCCCTTCTTGCGGAAGTCCTCCACGAGCGAGTTGTCGACGTGGCCGCGCAACAGAATCGTCGAGCCGGGGCTGACGGTCAGGAGGCGCTTGATGGCTTCGAGGTTCTTGAGGTTTTCCTGATTGTTCAGGTCGAGCTGCGCGGAGTTCGGAGCGAAGAGGAAGCGGATGTCCTTGCTGAGTAATGGGTCGGTTTCGACAGGTCCCGTGGTTCCCGTTTTGATGGGCGCAATTGCCACCTTCTGATCGGCGAATGCGCCAGAGGCTTCCATCTTTTGCAGGTGCTGCAGATCGACGAAGCGGCTCGCATCGACAGGGTCTTTGATCAGCTCGTTGCCATAGGCGTAGATCGCCGACTGGTAGATGCCGCCGAAGCTACCGGCCGCATCGATTGCGCCCGAGAAGAACGCGAGGTTCTCCGGCAGATTCGAGAAGTGGACCTTCGCCAGTTCGGCTTGAGTTTGGGCGCGGTCCCACTTGAAGGCGCGGCCGATGAGATCGAGGTGCGTGGCCTGGTTGTCGCGCACCATGCGATTGCCTTCCAGTAGGCCGGCGACGAGGCCGCTCACGTTGTCGGGGTTCGCCTGCGCGAAGCCTTTGTTCACGATCAGGATGTCGGCAACGATCAGGAGGTTTTTATTCGTCGCCAGGATGTGCGCCTTGCCGCCGCTTTGCTCGACAACTTCGGTGGTCTTCGGCGCCCAAGTCACGCAACCGGCGATCCTGCCGTTGTTGAGTTGCTTCAGAAAGATGTCTCCCGCCTCGAAGGCATCCTCGGCGAAGACGAGGTTCAACTTTTCCCGATCCACGTCGCCATCCATGCCATCGAGCATGTTCACGGCCAGGCCCGCTTCCTGTGCGAGATAACGAATGAAGAACTCCGCCTCCGTGAACTGTGCCGTCACGAGGATTTTACCTTTGAGATCGTTAATCCGCTTGATGTCGCTGCGCACCACGATGCCATCCGCACCGCGCGAGAAGCCGATCTGCGCAGGCACGGTGACTTGAAACTGCTTGCCGTAGACTGCGAGCACGTCGGCTGTCGTGGCCGACGCCGCCATCTTGCCGCTGTTCAACGCGGACCAGCTTTCCTCTTCGCTCAGTTTGATGCGGAGCTTGAAGCCGTGCTTCTGCGCGAAGACCGAATTGTCGTTGGGCTCGAGTCCGCCATTCGCGACGATCAATCCCGCGTAGCCGGCGTATTCGCTCAGCTCGATTTCGACAATGTCATCTTTCGGCGTGTAGGCGCCGGGCGCGACCAGCTTCGGCACTTCCGTTTGCGTGTCGGCGAGGTCGACGTCGGCACCGCGCGCTTCCTTCGACTCAGCGGTAGGGCCGCGCTCGAATGCTGCCGGCGCGAGCCGATTCCACAATTTGTA
>DATHXZ010000594.1:0-1777 GCA_035459405.1 Chthoniobacterales bacterium | reverse complement strand
CTTCCAGTTTTCAGACCGCTAAAGCTGCATTAATTGCAGCGGTTTGAAGTTCCGCCTGTCGAAGAAGTTAGCGTGGGCGCTCGCGCCGGCGGCGGTGCTCATTGTCCTGCTCGCCTACTTCGTGTTTCTGCCGGTCGCGGAGGTGGCGATCGTGCAAAGGGGCACCGCCATCGCCGCGGTTTACGGCACGATCCGGATAGAGCCGACGCTCGTCATTCCTTTGCGAGCGCAGAACTCAGGCTTCATCCGCCTCGTAGATCCATTCTCCGCCGGGCGTGCAGCGATCGGGCGCAGCGTGCAGAAAGGTGAGTTGTTCGCGACCATCGCCGATGAGACGACTGCGCGGCACCTCAAGCAAGCTCAGGCCGACCTGCAGGCCGCAAGCGAGCGCGCGCAGCTACCGCTGCCGTCATCGGAGCCTCTGCGCGTGGCGGAAGATGCGGTCAAGCGGCTCGAGCGGCTGACGTCGTTGAGCAACGTGCCGGTGGTTGAATTCGAAAAAGCGAAGAGCGACGTCGTTCGCCTGCGCGGCCAGCTCGAAGCGGAGCGCATCGAGCGCGACCGCAATCTCGAAAGTCTCGATGCCGCGGCGAAGAAGCTGGAGGCGCAAATGCGCGCCTCGGAAATTCGCGCGCCGATGGACGGGCTGCTGACGGGGATGAAGGCGATCGACGGCGAGCTGGTCTCCGAGGGAAATGAGCTCTTCACCGTCTCATCGCCCACGAACTTCGTCCGTGGCGAGGTGAACGAGGAAGACGTAGGCGAGGTAAAGATCGGGATGGACGCCGCCCTGCAGGTGTATGCATTCCGCGGGCGGCAATTCAGCGCGAAGGTCACCGCGATTTTGCCTGCGGCCGATCCGGAAACGCAGCGCTACACGATTATGCTCGATCTGGAGAATCCGCCGGAGAACCTGCTCGCCGGTATGACCGGCGAGATGAATATCATGACTGGCCGGCACGAGAACGCGTTGCTCATCCCCACGCGCGCGCTGCTCGTCGACCAGGCACTTGTGGTGAGGAACGGCGTCGTACAGGCGCGAACCCTGCAGATCGGTTACCGCACGCTGGACTTCGCGGAGGCAATCAGCGGCGTGTCCGATGGCGAATACGTCATCGTCTCGGACCAGGATCGGTTTCGTCCAGGTCAACCAGCCCGGCAGCGCGTCGTCGAAATACCAACCTCGCCCGCGTTTCGATGACGCCGCCGCTCTACATCGCGCTCCGCTTTCTCGGCCACCGGAAGCGCGCGTTTCTGCTCAGTCTGTGTGGTGTCGTCTTCGGGGTCGCCATCTTCATCTGCACGCAGGCGCAGACACAGGGTTTTGCGCAGCATTTCATCAACTCGACGCTCGGCAGCAACGGCTCGCTCGTGCTGCGGTCGCAGTTTCAGCCGGTCGGAGCTGGCTTGCCGGTGCCGCCGAGGACTTCCGCGACACGCAAAGATGCGAGGCAGCGGCGCTACACTGAAGGGATTGCAAATCCCCGCGAGATCATGCGCGTGAGCCGCCAGTTCTCAAACGTGGCAGCCTGCTCGCCGGTGCTGCGCGGCACGATCAGCGCGCGCTCCGGGTTCGAGAATGCCACCGTCGACCTGTATGGGATCGACGCCGCCCTTCACCTGCAGACCACCAACCTCGGCGCGCAGCTCATCGACGGGAGCTTTGACGATTTTCGCGATAACGCTAGCTCGGTGATCGTCGGATCGAAACTGGCGGAGATATTGAACGTCGCCGAGGGGGACTCGATTCAACTGCTCTCACCCGGTGGGAACTACT
>DATHXZ010000593.1:0-3297 GCA_035459405.1 Chthoniobacterales bacterium | reverse complement strand
CCATCTGTGCGCTTTGACCGAGCGCCGGTGAAGCGGCGAAGCACGCTGTGAGGAACAAAGTGTAAGCCCGAATTTTCATGAGATGCCTGTCGTGTGTTGTTGTTTAGAAGCTGTAAGTGCCGTCGAGCGAGACGCGGTTCTGGCGGTAATCGCGCAGTAAAACGTCGGAGTCTTTCTGCGTGTACTGATAGCGCGCGCCGAGCGTGACGTGACGCGTCAGCTGGTAGCCGAGCGAGAACGCACCGCCGTAGCGTCGCAGTTCTTCGCCTTCACCGAAATTGAGGAAGCCGCCAGACTCTTCCGCGTCCTCGTAGAAGAACTCGGTCGAGAGCAGGGTCTTGTTGAGGATGTTCCACGTCGCGGTGTGGCGAATGTAGTTCAGCCGGATGTAGTTCGAGTTCACGCCGAGCTGCGATTCATGACCCGCGGAGAGCCGGTGAGTGAAGGCCGCGTTGATCCGGTGTGAGATGAGGATGTTGGCGTAAAAGTCGTCGAGATCGCCCTGGTCGGGGAAGATCAGGAAGTTATCGTCAACCGTGGCGCCGGCGGGGATGTTCGCGGGATTATTGAAGAAGCCCGACGGGAACGGTCCGAGCGCGACGTTGTCATCGTCGAAGCTGATCGCCTGGTAGCCGCCGGCGACACGCACCTTCACGTAGTTCGTAACCTGCGTTTCCACGAACGCACCAACGCTAAACGTGTTGGAGTCATTCAGCAGATCTTCGCTATAACGATTGAAAACGTAGGCTGTCTCGACACCGACGCCGGTGGTGGAGGTAAGCGCGACGCTCAACGACGCCATCAGCGAATCGGCGTTGCGGTCGAGGTATTCGAAGTCGTCGTTCGTGGCGATGAACGTGTAGTGATCGTAGCCAAACGTCGCGACTGCCTTGTTCAAGTCCCAGAGCACCGAGACGCCAGCCGTGTTCTGGAAGCGACCGTAATCGGCCACGTTGCCAAGCCCGGGTTCGCCCACTTCGCCGATCGGATCCTGCTCGAGCGAGAAGCGGTCGTGGAAGTTGATGCGGAAGTCGCCGACGAAGACGTCGAACGAGAGCTGCGAGCCCGGCGCGAGGAGGACGCCGTTAGTGTTGTACTCGGAATGATCGAAATAGAATGCGTAACCGAGCCCGATATCGAAGCGCAGCGTATTGAGCTGCGTGATCGGCCACATCGCGTTGAAGTTCACCTGCGGGCGAAAGATGAAGTCTTCCTGCTCGTCGACCTCGGCAATGTTGACGTTGTCATTGTATTCCAGGCCCGCCGTGGCGCTGAACCGGAACCGGACCGGGCCGACGAGGAGGTTGTATGGAATACGGTCGATGGACTGACGGCGCGCCTCAGCGGCGGCCTCGCCGGCCAGTGACGGACGGACGGCCTCCTGTGCATTTGCGAGCGAAGCCGCAAACGCGAACGGGAGTAATAGCGCCGCCCCAATTCTTTTCAGAGAGAGGGTGCGGGAGCGAGAGTTTGAGATGCTCATAGACTGGCGATCGAGGGTTAAGGTTAGCAGGTGCAGTACCAGAACGGCGCATTTGCATGGCGCATGCGCGGTTGTCTCAAGCAGCCTGTAGGTCCACAGGTTGTTCGTTGACAGAATTGTTGTTTCAAGACGTTCCAGTGTCTGACGGGCGCCTTTTTACGTCACTCTCCTGAAGCCCAGCAAGCCAAATCGCCCAGCAATCTTGCGTAACGCGCGCGGGGGAAACAGCTAGCGAGGCTCCCGGATGCAGATCGCCTCGACCGCAGCCCCGAACCGCACACCCGGGCAGGTTTGCGAAATTGTGCGAACGTGGCGCGATCTAAGCTTTTACAGCGGAACCGACATGAAACGGTTCCCACACACAACAGTTCACGGCCGCCGTCTTTGCGGTGTGCTGGGCGCACTCGCGTTCGCCGTCGCAGTGCAAGCCAGCTGGGCAAACGAAACCCTCACCCATGATGAAGCGACCAACGCAGCCAAAAACCTCGCCCGCATGAACTGCGGCGCGAAGATTCAATGCATCCTGCCGGACGGACGGGCGGCGACTGTCGCGTCGGCCAACGACGGAACCAAAGGGGCCGCAGCCTTGATCATGGATGACGACACGCTCAGCGTTCCTCTGCAGGAAGGCGAGACGACGTTCATCATTACGCTGCCGACGACCTCGCTGGTGGACCGGTTCAGCTTCGTCAACGAGAACGCCGCCGCGCGCGGTCAGTTGAAGATCGCCGTTTCGAATCACCAACTCCCCGCCGCGAGCGCGAAGTGGGTCGAGGTGGACGGGCACATCCCGTTCACGAACAAGCGCCTCTTCAACGTCTCGATGATGGGCGTGGAAGCGCGTTACGTGAAACTTTCGTTTAAGGTCGAGAAAGGCGGCCGCATCGCCGCGCTCGGCCTCTACGGCGATGAGACGCTGCAGCGGTTCGCGCAACGTCAGCAACAGCTCACCTGGATCGCGAACACGTCGAACACCGCCGCACGTGACGAGGACCGGCTGAATTTCAACTTCGCGAATCTCTATGCCGAAGCGCGTGTCGTTTACGTCAGCTCCGGCGCGATGGCCGCGGCTCGGAGCATGATCGATGACGATAATGAGACCGGTTTCCGCTTCTCGCCGGCCGACGAGCACCCGACCGTGATTGTGGAACTCGCCGAGAGCGAGCGGCTCAACCGTGTGAGCGCTCTCTACGAGACGGCGAGCGGGCGCATGGATGTTTACCTGCTGAATGAACTCGGGCAAAACCCGGGTGACCTGGGCGGCGCGAAACCGGTTGCTTCCGTCACCGATCGCTCCGGCGACGGCAAGGCAGCGGTCGATTTCGATCCGCAGGGCGCCCGTTACCTTGCGCTCCGCTGGACGCCGGAAGGTTCCCGCCGCGGCACGAACACTTTCGAGGTGGCTGAGATCAACGCCTTCGGCAATGTGCCGCTCGCGATGCTGCAGCTGTTCGAGGCGCCGGATGTTTTCGCGAGCAACTCTGCCAGCGTGCAGGCTCCGGGTACCAGTGGGCCGGTCGCAATCCCGCCGTCGCTTCCGAACGTCAGCCCGTAGCTGTTCGCGGGACGACCACCTGGCGAACTGTTCGCTGCATCGCGTCGTTCGCCTGCTCGGCATTCGGCAGGCCGATGACGGCGATCTCGAGCAAACGCTGGCCGAGATTCCGCTGGCCGTTGGCAACCGCCCGCAGCCGGCCTCGCACATTCCACTCGCCGGCGTTCACCTGGTCGGTGCCCGGCGCGACCTTGTCTTCCTGGATGCAGACGTAGACGAAGAGAGGCTTGCCTCCCTGTTCGAATTCATAAACCCGGAA
>DATHXZ010000592.1:0-3543 GCA_035459405.1 Chthoniobacterales bacterium | reverse complement strand
CGATCACAGTGCCGAGCGCGAGGCCGATGAACAATCCGACGTTGTTCGTGATCGAGTTAGTGACCGTCTCGAGCGCGGTCGGTGCCGGCGGCGGAAGATCAAAGCCGGCCGTGCCGCCGTCACAAGCAAACACAGAAAGCGGCGCTGAGATAAGCGCAACAGCAGCGGAGGCGAAGACTTTTTTCATAGGCACCTCGAGGAACGAGTGCACGTTAGCGCCCGGAACGCTTGATCGTCAAGGAACGAGCCTTAGATCTTCAGGCGGTCGATCAATCGGCGGACCGCAGCGACAGCAGCGTGATCGTCGTAGAGCTTTGGCGGTTCTGCGGCGAGGTCCGCGCGCTGGATCTCCTCGTCATAAGGAATTTCGCCGACGAGTTCGAGGCCATGCTTCTGCGCGTACTCGCGGATCGCTCTCAGGTCATCTTCGCTGCGAAACTTGTTCGCGACCGCGGCGATGCGCGGAATGCGCAACTCGCGCGCGAGCTCCGCAGCGCGTCGAGCCGTCTCGAGCGCCTTGAAATATGGTTCCGTGACCAGAAGCAGCAGATCGACATGCCGATCCGTGCCGCGGCTCAGATGTTCCAAACCCGCCTCCATGTCGACGACAGTCGTCACGTTTTCCTCTTTGAAGATTCCACTGAGCAGATTGCGCACACGCGCATGCCCACCACATGCGCACCCCGCTCCCGCATGTTCAATCGTGTGCATCCCGAGAAGCGTCACTCGATCGGACACCCGCGTTCCAAAATCCTCCGCCACTCTCCGCGCTGGCATCGCCAATTGCATAGCCGTCTTCCCACCTTCGACCGCGACCTCCTTCAGAATCGATGGCGGCATCGGCTTCGCCGCCTTCAGCTTCTCCGGCGGGAGCCCGAGCGTGACACCGAAATTGGGGTTGCTATCGGCGTCGATCGCCCAAACATCCTGGCCGCGTTCAGCGAGGAGCCTGGTCAGGATGCCTGCGATCGTCGTTTTTCCGCTTCCGCCTTTACCCGCGATCGCGATCTTCATCTTCGGAACGAACGCACCGCATTCGTTCACCCGCAACTTTGATCGTCGTGCGGGCCTACAGGCGCTTCTTCGTGAACGCGCGTCCGGAGGAGGACTTCAGATATTGCTCGAGATCTCTCGCTCGCGCCTCATCCGAGAACGCGATGTATGTCTTGAGCCGCCACGGCTTCCACTTGGCCGTATGCCTCACCTGGCCCGCGTTGTGGCGGTCGACTCGCTCGCGCAGATCACGTGTACACCCGGTGTAGAAACGAGCAGGTTCAACCTCGCTCTGAAGAATGTAGACGTCGACTTTTGCTTCGCCACGTCGTGAAATTGTCTCGAAGCGTAATACGCCGGAAGAGCACCGCAACGATGCGGCTAACCTCGACTCTTTCGATGTAAACTGACTACGCCTGAACCGATGCGTCAGCGGCAGCTTTCGCTCGCCTTCCGATCAGCCTCGCAGCAGTTCTTCGCGTGAATGCGCGGACGCGCCGCACTCCAAAAGCGCTTCGCGCAAAACTACCGCAAACACAGGCTCCGCAGGGTTTCATAGACCTCTTCGGCAGCGATGGTTCCCTGTGGTTCACCGGCGTCGCGCGGGACGATCAGCACCGGCCATTCCTCGTGCTGTTCCGGCAGGCGACCGTGCGACCCTTTCACCAGCGTCGCGTCGAGTGGGATCACATCGAGCAACGCGCGGAAGCGGAGCTTCTTCTTGAGCAGAAATGCAGCTACCCGCGCGGCTGGAATCTTGATCTTCGGGTCGATGAACAACTCCACTGGGTCGAAGCCGATCTTGCGGTGGATATCGACCGTGCGCGCGAAGTCCGGCGCGACCGCGTCGTCGAGCCAGTAGTAGTAGGTGAACCAGCTCCCTGCGTCCGCCACCGCGACGAGGTCGCCCGCGCGCGGGTGGTCCAATCCAATCGCCGCCTGCTGCTCTCGGTCGAGCACTTCGGCGACGCCGGGCGCGAATTGCAAGACATCCCGCACACGCGTCAGCAGCGCGGGATCCTGTACGTAAACGTGCGCCACTTGGTGATCCGCCACGGCGAACGCTTTGCTCGCGCCGCAATCGATCATCTCCAGCCCGAGCTCGTCTTTGATCGTGATCCAGCCTTGCTCACGAAAAAGCCGGTTGAGGTGGATCGCCCGATCGACCGCCGTGATGCCGTACTCCGAGAGGACAACGACCTCGATGTCGCGCTGTTGAAAAAACGAGATCAGATCACCGATGACGGCGTCAATCTGCTCGAGGTCGGCGCTGATGGCGGGATCATCCGGGCCGAGCCGCTGCAGGTTGTAATCGAGATGCGGCAGGTAAACGAGGCTGAGGGTCGGCTGGTATCTCTGCTCGATCCATTTCGCTGAGCCCGCGATCCATCGCGATGAGTCGATGCCGGCGCCGGGGCCCCAAAAGCTGCGGAACGGGAATTCACCAAGGTCTTTTTTGATCGCGGATCGCATGTCGAGCGGCGCGGTATAGATGTCGAAAACCTTCCGGCCGTCGGCGGGATACATCGGGCGCGGCGTGATCGAGTAATCCGCCGTGGAATACATGTTGTACCACCAGAAGACCTTCGCGCAGGTGAAGCCGGGCCGCAGCTCGCGGAGGTCTTCCCAAAGCTTCCGGCCATGCACGAGGTGATTTGATTGCTTCCAAAACTGCACCTCCGCGAGCTCGCGGTTGTACCACCCATTGCCGACAACCCCGTGCTCCGCAGGCGTCTTGCCGGTGAGGTAAGTCGATTGCGCCGTGCAGGTGACTGCCGGGAACGCCGGGCGCACTGAGGTCATGGAGCCGGCCGCCAAAAATCTCGAAATGTGCGGCGTGTGCGCGCCGATCAGCCGCTGAGTGAGGCCGACAACACTGAGGACGGCAGTGCGATTCATCCCGATGCGAGACTTGCCATCGCCTGGATCATGAGGTCGCGATCGACCGCATGAACTTCGACGCCCTCACCGATGCCCCGCAACAGCGTGATCGTGAGGTCGCCGCCCAGATGCTCGCGGAATTCCTCCAGCCCATCGAGCACCTCGTCGGCACGCGCGTAGAACTCTGCGGGCGAGAGATCGAAGCCGAGGCGGCGCAGCAATGTCAGCACGCGATCGGCTGACGCGCGGTCAAGCAGTCCCATCAGGTGCGAGTAAGCAGTGTCGACCGCTATCCCCGCTGCCACCGCCGCGCCGTGGCTGATGCGGAAGTTCGAGAGCTGCTCGAGCTTGTGCGCCGACCAGTGGCCAAAGTCCAGGGGACGCGCGGATCCGGTCTCGAATGGATCGCCGGACGTGGCGATATGCTGCACGTGCAGCTCCGCACAACGGCAGATCAGTTGCCGGAGAACTGTGGGCTCACACTCCTGTAATGCGTCGGCATTTCGCTCGATCTTGTCGAAGAAATCGGCGTCACGGATGAGCGCGACCTTGATGGCTTCGCTGTAGGCGTCGCGCGTCTGCGCCGGTGTGAGCGTGCGGAGAAGTGACTTGTCGTTAATCACCGCAAACGGCGGCGCGAACGTGCCGATGAAGTTCTTTTTGCGAGCG
>DATHXZ010000591.1:0-5375 GCA_035459405.1 Chthoniobacterales bacterium | reverse complement strand
GAGGCCGGTGTATCGTGCCTCGGGTTGCGTGCGGTAGCGCGCATCGATGAATGGCTTCAGCTCGTTGATGAGAAAGCCGCCATAGTGCCGCAGCAGACCTTTGCTGCGCTTGCGCTTGCCTTCCTGGATCCGGCCGCGCGTGGGAGCGTATTCGTGGATGCGCGCCTCGCCGGCATTTGCAATGGCGACGATGATGACCGGCTCCATTAGCTTCTGATCGACGAGCCGCTGCGCCGTTTCATCAATGCCCCATTCAACGCCTCCGAAAGAAGTCGCGGAGTCGAAAACATTCTGCCCGTCGTGCATGTAGAGAACGGGAAATCTTCGGGTGCGTGCGCGGCGATAGCCGGGCGGCAGGTACACGAGCACCTCGCGGCTATTACCAAGCACCTTCGACGGGAAGGCGGCGTGTGTTTCGATGTTGCCGGTGAGCGTGTGTTCAGACATGGCAGAGAGCTATCGCGGAGAGATACGCAGTGCCGAGCTGCCCCGGATGTGAATCTCAGGATCCCCGCGCGACAGGCGCGTTCGTCGCGATGTGCAACCGCTTACGCAGCTGGTCTTTCGCGCTTGGCAGCCGCCGAGTTTTCTCCAAAGTGTTTAGGCGCTGCCGGCGCAAATAATTACGCCCGCGAATCACGCGAATAAACGCGAATGAACAATGGAGGCGGGCTCACCAAAATGCTCTGTGACATTCGGCTAGATTCACGTGATTCACAGGCTCAACACCACAACATCGCTACACGCCCCTTATGAAAAAAGTCGGAATCCTCTTCGGTCAGGAAAACTCATTCCCGCCGGCCTTCGTTCATCGGGTGAATGAAAAGGCGGGCGGCGAAGTGCATGCCGAGTTCGTGCGCATCGACAAGGTCGTGCAAGGCGAACCCACGGGTTACGACGTGGTGATCGACCGCATCTCGCAGGACGTGCCGTTCTATCGCGCCTGGCTGAAGAACGAAGCGCTCACCGGCTGCGCGGTGGTGAACAACCCCTTCTGGTGGAGCGCCGACGAGAAGTTCTTCAACAACGCGCTCGCGACGAAGATCGGTGTCGCGGTGCCGCGCACGGTGCTGCTGCCGTCGCACGAGACGCCGCCGGACACGAGCGACATGTCGTTCCGCAATCTCGCTTACCCGATGGATTGGGAGGCGATTTTCGCCTACGTCGGCTGGCCCGCGTTCTTCAAGCCATTTGCCGGCGGCGGCTGGAAAAACGTCTACCGCCTGCACAATCCGGACGAATTCTTCCGCGCCTACAGCGAGACCGGGCAGCTGGTGATGATGCTGCAGGAGGAAGTGAAGTTCGACATGTACTTCCGCTGCTACTCGATCGATCAGCGCAACGTGAAGATCATGAACTACGAGCCTCGCCATCCGTATCACCTGCGCTATGTGACGGATTGGAAGGCGCCGCAGCAGATCCTCGAAGCCGTCGAATGGGGCGTGCTCCAGCTCAATCAATATCTCGGCTACGACCTGAACACGGTTGAGTTCGCGATTCGCGACGGCGTGCCGGTGGCGATTGATTTCTGCAACCCGGCGCCCGATGCGGAAATCACGAGCGTGGGCCAGGAGAATTTCGCATGGGTTGTTGAAGCTGTGTCGGACATGGTCATTCGCAAAGCGCGCGAGCATGTCCCCGGCAGCGACAACCTGAGCTGGGGCAAGTTTGTGCAGGCGGGGGCGATGAAGCGCGCCGTGCACGAGATGGGGCCGGCGTCGATCGAGCAGCCGCCCGCCTACACGCCGGAAGGTGGCCCACGGCCCGGTACGCCGGCCGCTGAAGGCCGTGTCGTGCATGAGATGTGATCGCCTTCACCGGCGCTCTTCACGCATAGCGCGCCCGCTGTCGTAGAGTCGCGCCGCGGACACTTGCGCACGCGAGCGCCTTGGCTGTTCTTGTTACGTGATCCCGAAAGACCACGTCTTCACTCTCGGTATCGAGGAAGAATTCGCGATCGTCGATCCGCAGACGCGCGAGCTGCGGTCCCATATCCAGGAGATCCTGGAAGATGGGAAGATGAAGTTCAAAGAGCAGATCAAGCCGGAGATGCACCAGTCGGTGGTCGAGTCCGGCACCGAGATCTGCCAGTCGATCGTTGATGCCCGCGAAGGCGTGGTCGCGTTGCGCACTCAGCTCGCCGAGCTGGCGGCGCGCGGCGGGATGAAAGTCGCCTCGGCCGGCACGCACCCGTTTTCACATTGGCACGATCAACAGATCACGCAGGGCGAGCGCTACAAAGAGATCGTCAAAGACATGCAGCAGGTCGCGCGCGCGAACCTGATCTTCGGCCTGCACGTGCACGTCGGAATCCCGAATCGCGAGATCGCGATCCACGTCATGAACCAGGCGCGTTATTTCCTGCCGCACATCTACGCGCTCTCGACGAACTCGCCGTTCTGGGTCGGCCGCAACACCGGCTTCAAGGGCTACCGCCTGAAAGTGTTCGAGCGTTTCCCGCGCACCGGCATTCCCGACGCGTTCGAAAGCCTCTCCGAATACGACGATTACCTGAAGCTCCTCATCCGCACCAAGTGCATCGATAACGCAAAGAAGATCTGGTGGGACATCCGTCTCCATCCGTTCTTCGACACGCTGGAAGTGCGCGTGTGCGATGCGCAATCCCGCCCTGACGACACGCTCGCGATGGCTGCGGTCATCCAGGCCGTCGTCGTTCGGTTGCACAAGCTACAGCACCAAAATCTCACGTTCCGCATCTACCGCCGCCGCATCATCGACGAGAACCGCTGGCGTGCCTCCCGCTACGGGTTGGATGGCAAGCTGATCGACTTCGGCCGCGAAGCGGAAGTCGAGACGCGCAGCCTCGTGCATGAGCTCCTCGAGTTCATCGAGGGCGAGATCGACGAGCTCGGCATCCGACGCGAGATCGAGCACGTCGACCGGATCCTGCGCGAAGGCACGGGCGCCGATCGCCAGCTCGACACGTGGGCGCGCACGCGCGACATGCGCGAGGTGGTTGATCAGATTGTGCGCGAGACGTACGAAGGGCTCGAGATCGCGGCTCCGGAGCCCGCGCCGTTGGCCTGAAGTTCGGTGCCCTGTAGCCGCTTGCCTGTGGCAAGCGCGCGGATGACGTGGCGTGCGCGAATCGCGCCGCCACAGGGCGGCGGCTACAGACGTCGGCATGCAGACTCAACCTGCACAGCACATTCTGCCGCGCGAGGCCGGACCTGGACGCCAAGCACGCGCGCCGGTTTGCCCGCGCGCGATTTCCACGCAATGCTGAACGCCTGCGCCGACATGCCCGATCTCCTCGATACTGAAACACTCGACGCCGAACTGCTGCCCGGCGCGCGCAATGCCATCCGCGATTGTCTCCGCGTAAAGCCGGAAGAGCGCGTCACCATCATCACCGACGAGGTGACACGCGACATCGCGGCCGCCTTGCAGAGCGAGATTGACCGCGTCGGCGCGGAGAGCGCCGTCTTCGTGCTCGAGAACTACGCGCCGCGTCCGCTTACCGGGATGCCGCAGACCATTCTCGACGATCTCGCGACATCGCAGTGCAGCATCTTCTGCGCGCAAACCCAGCATGGCGAGCTCGGCTCACGCATCCAGATGACCGCTGTCGTGAACAAACACCGCCTGCGACACGCGCATATGGTGAACATCACGCGCCAGATCATGATGGAAGGGATGCGCGCCGACTTCCTCCAGGTCGACGCCTTGAGCCAGCGGCTGGTCGAGCGCGCACGCATGACGGAGCGCGTCATCTGCAGGACGCCCGCGGGAACTGATTACGTGGCGGAAATTTCTCCGACGTTGAAGTGGCTCAAGACGAGCGGCCTTATCACGGCGGACAAATGGGGCAACCTGCCCGGAGGCGAGATCTTCACGTCGCCCTTCAACAGCAACGGCACCTTCGTCGTCGATGGCGTCGTTGGCGATTACCTCTGCCAGAAGTACGGCGACATTGAGGCGACACCCCTGACGATTGAAGTCGAGAACAACCGCATCCGCGAGCTGCGTTGCGAGAACAAGGAGCTGCTGGAGGAGTTCCGCGCCTACACGAGCACTGACGAAAACAGCAACCGCGTCGGTGAGTTCGCCGTGGGCACCAACACCGCCTGCACCCGCATCATCGGTAATATCCTGCAGGACGAAAAGATTCCCGGCATTCACATCGCCTTCGGTCATCCGTACGCCGAGCACACCGGGCAGACCTGGCTCTCGAAAACGCACATCGACTGCGTCGGTCGCGACTTCGACATCTGGTTCGATGACAAGAAGGTGATGGAAGCCGGCAAGTTCCTGATCTGAGGATTGCCCGCGTTTTCACGCGGCGTATACTCGCCATGTGATTGCTGATATTCGGCGCCGCGTGAAGGAAACCCCATTCGTGCCTTTCGCGATCCGGACGAGCGATGGGCAGGAATATCCCGTCCCGACTGTCGATCACGTGTGGCTCATACCTGGAGGCAGCCGTGTTGCGGTTGCAGATGACAAGGGTTTCCGCGCCTATCTGTCGCCGCTGCACATGACCGCAATTGTCGAGCACGCTAACGGAGCTGAGTCGCACGACGCGGCCGCGCCTTAGGGCAGCCCAAGCACCGCACGCCGGTCACGCGCGAAGCGCAATCCGGCAAGCTGAACGTCTTCGTCCGCGTCCTTGCCGAGGACGAGGAACTGGAACGCCATCCCGAGAAGCGTCGGCTGGAGGAGCGTCTGGAGTGCTCGGCGCGCTTGTGCATCGGCGGCGCCTTCGAATTCGCGGCCGATCTCACCCATCAGCAGGCCGGTGATGAAATGATGTTGGTCGGTAAAGCCGACGAGCGTCAGTCCCAGCGATTCGGCGTGTTGCGCCAGAGTCGTCCATTCGACATGCGCGGTGATATCGCTGCGGCCGGGCTGCGTCAGTGGTGATGGGACGACACGATGCTTCGCGTAGCACTGCAACGTGCCGGTTCTCCGTTCCGCCGCGTAATAGAGATCCCGCGGGTGTCCATAATCGACGGCGACGATGAACCCCCTCTTCACCTTCGCCGCCACCGATTCGATCCAATGGAGCGCGGCGAGATTCACTTCCGTCTGGTAGCCGTCCGGCAGCGGTTGAGGAATCTCGCGGAGTCGCGCGGCGAGCGCACAGTTCGAGATCGGCGCATCGGTAAATGCAAAGCTTTCTCCGGAGACCGAGACGTGCCGCTCCATCCATTCGCTTCCTGTCCACCGGACGACGTGGACGGGCATCGCATCGATGAGTTCGTTTGAGAAATGTACGCCGCAGAACCCGTCCAGCTCCGCGAGCGAGTTTCTCCAGGTGAAGCGCGAGCCGTAGCCCGCGAGAGCTGCGCGCTGGCGTGACTCGAGCACGGCGAACGGCTCGACGATTCGATACTGCAGCGCTTTGAAGAATT
>DATHXZ010000590.1:0-1670 GCA_035459405.1 Chthoniobacterales bacterium | reverse complement strand
GAATCGTCGGTCGCACCTCCGACCTCATCAACGTCGCGGGCAAGAAGGTGAACCCTGCCGAAGTCGAGGCCACTCTGCTCCATTTCGAAGGGTTGCGAGAGGCGGCGGTCTTCGGGTTAAAATCGGCGCTCCGCAATGAAGAAGTCGCGGCCTGCGTGGTCGCCGACTCCGGCGTGCGCGAGGCGGATGTGCTCGAGTTTTGCCGCCAACGGCTCAGCGGGTGGCAGGTACCGAAACGCATTTTCTTCCTCGAGGAATTGCCGGTGAGCGAACGGGGCAAGATCAGCCGTCGCGCACTGGCCGAACGGTTCGCTACCTAACGACACTCGCGCGCGCCGAGGCGCTCACCGTGCCGTTCTCGTCCGAATAACAGGCATGCGAACAATTCTTCTCTCCACAGTCGCGGCAATTTTGACACTCGCGTTCTTCGGCGGCTGCACGACGACCGTGAAGGCGCCGAGCGGACGGACGATGTCCGTCGGAACTCGCGTTCAGCGATAGGCGCAGATCAGCATCCGTAGTTTTATCCGCGGCGGAGCGAGCGCGCCCTGCCCCGCCGCGGCCACCTTTTGCTGCTGAAAAAGACTTTCTATTTCAGCAGAAGCGGGCATCTCTAACGGTGTGCCAAGGCACTGCGTTGTGCCCGGCAGTCCCGCGGCATACCTGTTGAACTCTTGAACGCGACTACCTCGACGCATTCCACTGCAGCTGTGCAAGCCGGACGGGTTCTGGTCCTCGCGCCGGACGGGAACCTGGCCTCTGCGATCCGCGCCGCTCTCTTCGAGGCCGCGCCCCGCGCGCATGTGGACATCGCCCACAGCTTGGAGGAGGCGCAGCACGTCGTCGTTAACCAGCGGCCCGATCTCTTCGTTCTCGATGTCGACGCCACTTACGATCTGGGGCAGGACTTTCTCTACGACCTGCGCACCAGCCATCCGAACGCCCGCGCCATCGTCCTCACCGCCGTCCACCTTGCATCGCAGCGCGAACGCGCGGCTGGCCTGGGCGCGATCCACTTCCTTGAGAAGCCGTTCCCGCACGGTGATTTCGTTACGCTGGTCGAAGCGCTCCTCCAACCCGGCGGCGGCGATGAAGGCACGAAGTTCCAGGGCAAGCTGAGCGACCTCCATATCGCGGACATCATTCAGCTGAAGTGCATGAGCGGCGCGACTTCTGTGCTCGAGTTCACCGGCCCGCGCGGCGAGAAAGCGCGCGTCTGGTTCGAAAATGGGCAGGTGCGTCATGCGATCGCTCCCGGCCGTGAAGGCATCCCGGCATTCAACGAAATCGTGAACTGGAAGGGCGGCATGATCTCCGAGGTCTCGGGCGCTGGCGAGGCGCCACGCACGATCGATCTCGATTGGCAGATCCTGCTCATGGAAGCCGTGCGGAAGATCGACGAAGCCAGCGCGGCAGGTCCGCAGGCCGCAGGCAGCCAGAATGCGCGAGCCAAACGCAAGGTCCTCGTGATCGACGACAGCGTGATGCTGCTGAGTTTCGTGAAGGAAATCCTCGGCGAATCGAACTACGACGCCGCGGCCGCCCCGACGGCTGAGGACGGTCTGCGCACCGCGGCCAGCGAACGGCCCGACCTCATCCTGCTCGATTATGTCCTGCCTGACATGAAGGGCGATGAGGTGCTCGCGCGCTTGCTCCAGGATCCTGCTACT
>DATHXZ010000589.1:0-4213 GCA_035459405.1 Chthoniobacterales bacterium | reverse complement strand
GCTCAGGCTCCGCCGCTCCGACGCGACGCCGAGGCAGCGTTATCTCGGCCGGCGGGAGCTGAGCCCTGCGACTTCACGAAAGGCGCCGGGCGTCCTTTTTCCACCGGGGCATCGGGCACCTGGATCCGATAAACCACCTTCGCCTTCGGCACATTCGGCAACTTATCGGTGACGACCTGCACAACCGCACCAACCGGCAGCTGGCTGTAGAGATCAGTGACATCCTTCGATTTCATCCGAATGCAGCCGTAGCTCGCCGGCTTGCCAATCAGCTTCTCCTGCGGCGTGCCGTGGATGTAGATGCAGCGGGCGAATGATCGAGCGGTCGATGCTTCGAGGCCGCGGAGCCAGATAATGCGAGTGATGATGGGATCGCGACCAGGCGCGTCTGGCTTGAGGACTTCTCCGGTGAACCGTCGGTGATGGAAAACAGCGCCGAGCGGAGCGCGGTCGCCGATCTTCTGCGCGACGGCCATCGCGCCCACCGGCGTTGCCATCGTGCCGTAGCCATCCCCCAGCCCAAACTTCGAGGTTGAGACAGGGTAGGTGGTCACCTTCGCGCCATTCTGCAGAAGCATGAGCTTCTGCTCTTTGACGCTGACGATGACTTCGTTGCGGATTTGTTCGGGCGGTGGTGGTGGTGGATTCGCGCCGTGCAGCGCGGTGGCTGCAGAAAGAGAAGCGGCAAGGATCAGGCGCGGGTGGAACATTGCGGCTCTTGCTACTGAATTCTAATGTTTGTCACGCCGGAATCGCCACCTCCGCGCGTGAATTTTGAGAGCTTAACCTGGGCCACCACTGGGACATGGACGTGAATGCCACGTACAGAAAACCGAGCTGGAAGATCATCAAGAACGGCACGGAGAACCATTGCTGATGTTGGATCGCGAACCAGACAAAATAGGTGAAGTACACGCCGAACGCCAGCTCCAGTAACGGCAGGAGCGATTTCAGCGGCATGTACTTCGCGTTACGCCACGGCTGTTTCTTGCGCTCGATGCCGTACTTCGGCGTGCGGGCGAAATCGGTTTGGTAGTTGAACATCGCCTCGAGCACGGCGCGCGCGTTACTCAGCGATAGACCGACGCCGAGCGCGAGCATCGGCGGCAGCAAGAGCATCTCCTTCATCCAGGTCTTCGGATGCAGCTCACGTTGCGCGCAGATATAGAAAACTGCGATGGAGCACGAGGCCGTGAGAAAGATCGGCAGATCGATCAGCAGGGTGCGCATCCAACTGCTCTGCGGGCCGCCGATCGACGGGTGAAGCAGGAGACAGAGTGAGGCGAGGAGCAAATACGCGAAGTTGGATGTGAGATGCGCGGTTGCCTCGAGCTTGATTGTGAATGGCAACTTGCTGCGCCAAATCGTCGGCAACAGCTTATTGCAGGTCTGGATCGAGCCCTTCGTCCAGCGATGCTGCTGGGATTTAAAGCCGTTCATATCGACCGGCAGCTCGGCTGGCGTGACCACGTTGGACAGGAAGATGAAACGCCACCCCGCCAGCTGCGCGCGGTAGCTGAGGTCGAGATCCTCGGTCAACGTGTCGTGCTGCCAACCGCCTGCTTCCTCGATGCACTTCTTCCGCCACAGGCCGGCAGTTCCGTTGAAGTTGAAGAACCGGCCGCTGCGGCTACGAGCTGTCTGCTCGAGTAGCAGGTGGCCATCGAGAAACATCGCCTGCACGCGCGTGAGCAGCGAATACGAGCGGTTCAGGTGGCCCCAGCGCGTCTGGATCATGCCGATATCCGGATCGGTGAAGAAGTGGATCGTCTTCTGCAACAAGTCCGGCTGCGGCACGAAGTCAGCGTCAAGAATGCAGATGAACTCGCCAGCCGTAGCGAGCCCTACCTCCAGCGCGCCTGCCTTGAACCCGCTGCGGTCGGTGCGCTGAATCAGCTCGACATTGAGGCCGCGCTCCTGCAGCCGGCTGACACAGGAGGCGGTGATTTCACGAGTCTCATCGGTCGAGTCATCGAGCACCTGGATGTGCAGGCGGTCGCGCGGGTAATCCAGCTCGCTGACCGACTGCAGCAGACGCTCGACGACGTAGACTTCGTTGTAGATCGGCAGCTGCATCGTGACCTTCGGCAGCTCCTCGAATCGAGATGCCGGCACGGGCAGCCGCTTCCGGTGTTTCAGGAACAGGTAGATGATGAAATAGCGATGGACGCCGTACGCCGAGAGGCCGAACAGCACGCTCAAGTAGCAGATGGTCCAAATGAGATGTCCGACGCTTCCTTGCATAAACGGAATAAAGGCGATGCAGCCCGTCCCCGGGGCAGCAAGGCCGACATGTTGCCGCTTCAAAGACATGCGTCAAATCAAAAATCCCTGTTTTCCCTCGTGAAACCGCCGTTCGCGCACGCCTGATTTCGCCTAACGAACGGCCGGCTTCGTGCTGCTGTTTAGAGCGGAAAATGTGCGACCCGCACGCGCTCAGAACCTGGGCCGAATCGAAGATCATCAGCGCTGCTGAGGCACATTGGCGCAGCGTATCGCCCGTGAATCGAACGTTGCCTGTTCGGCGCTGACTGGCGCGACCGCCGGCGGCCGTCCGCCCCATTATTCAGGCCTTGCCGCCGCCCAGTGGACAGTAGAGTTTTAGCCTCCGAATGGCCGTGCTGAATCCGCTACGCCTGAGACGCCGTTCCCAACGACGCGAACGCGATGGCGATCGCTTCGAACGATTCAACATCGTCGTCGCGATCCTCCTCGCCGGCTGGGTTCCGTCCGTCCTGATGCTGGTGGTCTCGTACACCATCCTCACGAACACGCTGGAGTCGAAGATCCTCCGAGACCGGCAGACGTTCGTGCAGCTGATCGCGCACCTGGTGGGCGATGACTTCAGCCGCACGGGCGGCATCATCGAGTACTACCAGACGCAACCGGATGTCGCGCGCATCCTCACCGGGCCGACGCCAGAGATCTCGACGCAGCAATGGTTGAACCAGACGTTCTACTCACATCCGCGCATCGACGGCATGTTCATCGCGGCGAGGGACGGGCGGCTGATTGGCTCGATCCCGGCGGTTCGACCGGAAGCGGCGGCCGAGTTTCCATCGCACCTGTGGCGCGAACAGGCGACCGCCTCGCCATCTGTTTACGTCTCACCCGTCCATCCGCGTGTCACCGACAAGCGCATGACGGCCGACATCGTGGGCGCGGTGCGCACCGCCGACGGCACGGTGGTCGGCTATCTCGGCATCTCCGTGCTGGTGGAACGGATGGGTCGCCGGTTATCCACGATCGAGTTCGCCGACCAGGCCGTTTGCCAGGTGATCGACCAGAACGGCGTCGCGCTTTTCACCAATAACCTCCAGCCGAACACCGGGCCCGTCGCGGCGCATGCACAGACGCTGATCGAGGAAATCCGGACGAGCAAACGCGGCCACGTCGATCGCTTCGACAATCTCTATTCGTTCAGCCCGATCGACACGACGGGCTGGGTTGCGGTTGTCGAGCAACCGAAAGCCGCTGCCTATAAGCCGGTCCGCGATCTCCTCGGCAAGATCACCTTCCCAGCGGTCTGGCTGATCCTGCTCACGGCAGTTGGCGCATGGCTCGCCGGCAAGTTTACCCGCCGCCAGGCCGAAGCGGCACGACGCATCGAGCGTGAAGTTATCTTCAACGAGAAGATCCTCGCGAACATGCCGAGCGGCATCGCGCTCGTGGATCCAAGCTCGCGCACGTTCATCCAGGCGAATGAGGCGTTTGTGAACATGTCCAGGCTGTTCGGCGATTTTCCGGATGGTCGAGACGTGTATGAGGCGACGTTCGACGAGATAAAGATCGCGCCATCCGATGCGATCGAGAAGGTGCTCGCGTTCGGCGCGCCGTTTCAGCTGGTGGAACAGCCGTTCACGGACAAGAGCGGCATGACGCATTTCGTGAACGTCAACCTACTGCGCCTGCAGGGTTCCGAGCAGCGCATCCAGGGCGTGCTCTATCTCGTCGAAGACAAGACGCGCGATGTCACCCTACGCCAGGAATTGATCGGCGCAAACGCGGCCAAGGACCAGTTCCTCGCACTTCTCTCGCATGAGCTGCGCAACCCGCTCTCGCCCGTCATTGCGATGGTGGGCGAACTCGAAGCCAGCGCAGCCGAGTCACCCGACGTGAAGCGCGCACTGGAAGTGATCCGCCGCAATGTCGAGCTGGAAGCCCGTCTGATCGATGACTTGCTCGACGTGACCCGTATCTCGAAAGGCAAGCT
>DATHXZ010000588.1:0-7916 GCA_035459405.1 Chthoniobacterales bacterium | reverse complement strand
CCCCAGAGATAGCGGTCGATCAGCGCGGCGACGACCGCCGTGCTCAAGAGCGTGACAATCGCGCCGACGTGATTCGGCCACTCAGCGCGAACGCCGAAAACACGGACTGCTGCGTAGAACGCGAGCGTGAGCGAGAACAGCTGGACCAGATGCTGAGCGAACGGCTGCTCGACGTTTCAAGAACCGGCCGATCGTCAGTGCGATCAAATAGGTCACGAAGAACGCGACGACTTCATCAGTGCACGCCGTCCCTGGAAGAACTCGTTAACATCCGGCGAGCGCGCGATCATCACGCACGGCGCAATCGCGACAACTCCGTCGCCGCTGCTGGCTCGCGCCAGCGCGGCTACGTCTCGGGCGGCGAAAAAATCAGCCACAGCCAGCCGGCCAGAAAACAGAGCCCGCCGAACGGCGTGATCGCGCCGAGCCACTTCATGTTCGTCACCGCGAGGATGTAGAGGCTTCCGCTAAAGATCACGATTCCCGCGGTAAGCAGGCCCGACGCAAGACGCAACGACGCCGGCTGCAACGCCAGCACGACCAGCGCGATCGCGTGCGCGAGATGATAAAGGACGGCGGTGTTCCAGATGTCTCGGGTGCCGTTCGCCTCGAGCTTCGCCTTCAGGGCGTGCGCGCCAAATGCTCCGAGAGCAACCGCGAGAAAGCACAGCGCCGCAGCGACACGAAAGAGTACAGCCGACATCGCTTAGGCGCCGTTGCCCTTTGCTCCCGCTTCCTCCAAGATCTGGCTGATCGCGTCGAGCGGCAGCTCGTCGACTGTGCGGAAGCGGATGCAACCCTTGCCGCAATTCAGCTTGCCGAGTGCATCGCGGTGAGCGTCCACGATCTCGGGTTCACACACATACAGCGCCATGTAGTTCTTCTGCGAAGCGAGTCCGCAGACAAGATGGTTCACGTCGTACACCGGCATGCCGTAATGGATCGATTCTGTCGGTTTCGGGCCCGCCTTCCTGATCAAGCTGCGCACCTTCTTCAGTGCCGCTTGTCGCTCGGCTGGAAGCTCTCCGACGTATTCGGCAACTGTGGTCGCGTTGGATTTCATCGCAGCTCGGGGCTTCCCTCCATGCGTATCTGCCGCCTGCGCGGAAATCCAGCTTCTTTCGGCCGGCGAGAGCAGCGGCGCGCTTTGCAGCTGATGGGCGAATGATTAGCTTGCCGGCGATGCTCCGCTCTGCGCTCCCGTTCACAACCTCACTGTTCGTCGCCTGCTTTGCGTTCGCCGCTCCTTCAGCCATGCAGGAGCGCGCCGACCGTTTTCTTGCTCTCGCCAACGCTGGTTACAAAGGTCTCGTCACGGTCAACTCGGAAGCGCAATGGGCGGCGGTGACCGACGTCAAACCGGAGCACGACGCCGCTGCGGCGAGTGCTGGCAAAGCAGCGGCAGCGTTCAACGGCAACCCCGCGCTAATCAACGAAGCGAAGGAGCTGCTCAAGCACCGCAATCAGCTGAGCCAAATCACAGTCCGGCAGTTGGATCAGCTGCTGCGCAACGCCGCCGAAGGACCGATGACGAATCCGGCGCTCGTCACCGCGCGCGTTGAGGCGGAGACGAAACAGGCGTCGACGCTCAACGGCTTCGAGTTCAAGCTCGCGGGCCAGCCGATCAGCGTAAACGACATCGACAACAAGCTGGACACCAGCACCGATCTCGAGGAGCGCCGCCGCGTCTGGGAAGCGTCGAAAGAATCAGGCGTCGCGTTGAAGGAAGGGCTGCTGAAGCTGCGCGATCTAAGGAACGGCGTCGCGAAGGAGCTCGGCCATAAAGATTACTTCGCGCTGCAGGTCGCCTCCTACGGCATGACGACCGACGAGATGGTGAAGCTGCATGATGAGTTCATGCGCGAGCTGCGGCCGCTCTATCTGCAGTTGCACACGTGGACGAAGCACAAGCTCGCGGAGAAGTTTGGGCAGCCAGTGCCGAAGCGCATCCCGGCGCATTGGATTAACAACCGCTGGAGCCAGGAATGGACCGGACTCGTCGAGGCGGCGAACATCGATGACCGCTTCAAGGGGCGCGACCCGGAGTGGATCACGAAAACAGCCGAGCAGTTCTACACCGGCCTCGGTTTCAGTCCGCTGCCCGCAAGCTTTTGGACCAAGTCGGATCTGTATCCGGTAAAGGCCGGCGAGCAGCGGAAGAAAAACACCCACGCCTCCTGCTGGCACATCAATCTTGAGGACGACATCCGTTCGCTCATGAGCATCGAGTCGAACTCGCGGTGGTTTTACACCGCGCATCACGAGCTCGGCCACGGCTACTACGACATGTCGTACACGCGGCCTGAGGTGCCGCCGCTGTTGCGCACCGGCGCGAACCCGAGCTTCCATGAAGGGATGGGCGAGTTGATCTCGCTCGCCTCCAGCCAGGTGCCGTATCTGCAATCACGCGGCGTGTTGCCTAACGACTTCAAGGCCGACCCGACGGCGTTCCTGCTCGACGACGCACTCTCCCGCTCGCTGCCCTTCATGTTCTGGGGCTCAGGCACAATGACGCATTGGGAAGCCGACTTCTACGCGAAGGGCCTGCCCGCCGACCAACTGAACGCGCGCTGGTGGCAGTACGTGCGCGACTTCCAGGGCGTCGAGCCACCCGCGGCGCGCGGCGAGGAGTTCTGCGACGCCGCGACCAAGACGCACATCAACGACACGCCTGCGTATTACTACAGCTACGCGATCGCGACGGTGCTGAAGTTCCAGCTACACGACCACATCGCACGCAAGATCCTGAAACAGCCGCCGCAAGCCTGTAACTACGCCGACAACAAGGAAGTGGGCGCGTTCCTGAAGAAGATCATGGAGAAAGGCGCCACGGAGGACTGGCGGAAGGTCCTGAAGAATGCCACCGGCGAAGAACTCTCCACACGCGCGATGACGGAATACTTCAAGCCACTGATGTCGTGGCTCGAGAAAGAGAACGCTGGGCGCCAGATCGGCTGGGAGTAGGTCACCCCGGTAATCGCGCCTGAGCGGCTACTTAGGCTGCAGGTGCTCCTTCAGCCGACCTTCGCTTTCGAGCTGGATCAGCCCTTCCAATTCTTCGAGCCGAAAGTCTGGGTCATTCTCCTGCAACTGGTGATAGGTGGCAATCGCTTGCAGAACGCCGGCGTGCGCGTCGTCTTCTTTCGTGCGCCGATTCAGTTGCGATTCGATATTGCCGGCAACGTAATCCGCGAGCAGCACGCTTCGTCGTCGGGCGACTCGATCATCCGTCAGCCACGGGACGGATTGCTTTCCGATCGACACCACCACGGCTGGACTCGCTTCGGTGAAGTTGATGATCGTTCCTGCCGCACCGCGGTCGGTCGCGCCTAGTGGATCCCTTTTGAAATCCCTGATCGCCGCCCATGCCGTCTCCTCCGGAATCGGCTCTTTCTTTTTCTTCTCCCCTGCAGCGTCCAAAAATCCAGAGGCATGCTGCTTATTCGCAGCGAGCAGAGCCGCGATTAGCTGTTGCAGCTCCGTTCGACCGCGCTCGGGCGTCTTCTCGACATCAGCTGCGAGCGTGTAGCGGAGCTTCAGGAATCGATTCCGGAATCCGGTCAGCAGCGCGTATGAGAGCCGCTGCGGTGGGTGCTCGCCGCGAACTCCGAAGCTGTAGACCGAAGCCAGCAGCGTCGCCGTTCTGCCGTTCGTCTCAACCTTCGGCGCCGCATCCATGACATGCTTCAGGTTTTCATACTCCTCGCCTGAGTAGGTCGCTTCGATTTCCTGCCGCACGAGGGCGAATTCCTCCAGCACCGCGTCGCTCGTGCCGCCCGATGGGATCTTCTTCAGGCCTTTGTCGTAGATGTAGATGGTAGCGATGCCAACAATCGGGTGGCGGTAACCGATCGAGGTGCCGAGGCCGGGCTCCGGGTAGTGGTGAACCTTTGTTTTCTCCCACGGCCCAAGCTTATCCGGGAAGCGCAACTTAGTTGCCTTGTCGGTGTATGTCGCCGCCTGGGCAGAAACCGCAGCAAGCAAGGACACGGTGACCAGGACGCGACGCATGCGACCAGCGTAAGAAGTACCTGCGCATCTACAAACCAAAAACGGCACACGCCGACGAAGAAGCGGTACGTATCCTCAGCCGCTTGTTCCGCGCGCTACTCAGCGGTGAAGAGTGGATTCTCCTTCCGCGGATTCAGATCGGCGCGCATGTAGTTCTGCTGAAAGAAGCTGTCGACCTTGTTCTCCGACGCGCCGAATCCAAACGGCACCCAGGCCGGCAATTTCAGCAGCTCGATCACCTTCGTTGCGCTGTTTTTGTTCGCCTCTTTCAGCTCGAGCTCGCGTCTTTGCTGATCGCGCAATTCGAGGCGCTTCAGCAACTCGTCGATCGCGGGGTTCGGGCGCTGAAGCTGCAACCCAGAGCTGAAGCTCGCTTCAACACGCACCTCCTCCATCACTGCTTGCTGAGCGAATGCGCCGATCGCGAGCAGAGCGGCTGCCGATGCGATAGTGGAAAGTCGGAGCAACCCTGTCATTAAGGTCTCGTGCTGCTGCGGATCTTCTTCAGCAAGTAGACCGAGCAGAAATTACGGTAGCGCTGCTGCAATACAGGGCGCTGCCGATCCTTGCCGATGATCGTGCCGCGGCAGTTCGCTCGGCCGCAGCGGCATTCGGTCGAGCTGTCGTGGTCAGTCATGGTCTAGTGCTGCGTCAATTCTTCACCCGCGCGATGTCACGCATGGCAACGAAGACAATTGACCACGCACCCCGATGTTTGGTTCACAAATGATTGCTGAAAAATCATCGAGCCCTCGCGTTCTTCTTCAGTCCCCGGGGCAGATGAACAGATCGTCGCCGATCTGGATCTCAGTAGGTCCAAGCCGCGGCGCCACCTGGCGGAGAACGTCGCGACTGACGATGTGCCCGCCCTTCACCCCGACGATCTCACCAGCCGCGATGTCAGCGCGGGCGAAGAGGCCGCGCCCGCCGAGCGGGCTCCGTTTCACTTCGGTTTTGGCCGAGAGGAACGAGACCGGCGGCATCTCGGGAGTCGCCCAACTATTTGACGCGCTCGAGCTCCGTGCGCGTGCCGTTTGGCTCGGTCAGAACCATCCGCTCCTGCGACAGCTCGAGCTGATAGACGAATGTCGCAGATCGCGTCTGCACCTTCAGCCGGCCCTGGTCGCCGAAGCTGTATTTGCCGGTCCGTCCAGCCATGTTCACGGTCTTGTTCGCGGAGAACTCCCAGACGTCTGCGTTCGGATCGCTGACCGGCTTCCACTTACCCACGATGCGGCTTTCAACGCCACCGCACGCGGCGAGGAGCGCGAAGAAAACGACTGCGAGCGTCGCGCGATGCAAAGCTTTCAAGCGCATCAATGATTCGCGCCCCTAAGGACCGGA
The DNA here is from genome assembly GCA_035459405.1 of Chthoniobacterales bacterium. Lineage (GTDB taxonomy): Bacteria > Verrucomicrobiota > Verrucomicrobiia > Chthoniobacterales > UBA10450 > JACCTI01. Next base: position 2,561 of record DATHXZ010000588.1, on the reverse strand, counting down.
TTTCTTCGCCGGCGTCATTCCCTTCTTTGCAGGCGGGGGCACCGTCTCATTCTCGGGCGCGAAGTTGAAGATCTCGGCCGCGATCGGCGTGTCTACCGCAACGTTGCGGTGAACTTCCTCCATTTGATTGCCTGCGTAGGTCGCGACGACTTTCCGGATGAGCTGATCCGACTTGCCGACCCACAATTCATACGGATCGCGGTGAAATTCGCCGCGAATCCGAAAGCAATCGACGCCCTCGACATTTTCTTCTCCCGCCATCGTCGCCGAGCCGAGCTCGTGCAGCCGTTTCTTTCCGCCGTAGCTCGCTTCCAGCAGGGTCGGCACGTGATAAGCGTAGGTGCCGAACATGCGCGAGCCGGCGATCTGGATCTTCTCGAGATTGACGACCGGTTTATCGGAAGCCCAGGCGCGCGCTTTCTCGCCGTTGGTCCACATCACCTCACGGCGTGCGGGGCTGCCGTCGGCGCGCGTGCTCTGCGCATCGACACGAAACCTGCCGGGGCGCGCGAACCAGATCTTGAGATCGACGCTCGAGCGGTCGCTTCCGTCCGGATTGCGGAACTTCACGTGCGTGGAATCCGAATACGAAGCGATCCGGCCATAGGCGGCTTCCATCCGCCGCAGGAGGGACTCGGCCGCGGCTGGGCTCTCGACCATTTGCGCGTGGGCGACGTGAACGCCGACATGCAGCGCAGCAAAAATTGAGACACACCAAGCAAGACGCATCCAACACACGAGACCGAGATTGCTGCGAGTCGCAAGGCCGCTATGCACGATCCGCGCGTCAGCTGCGAGTTGCTTGCGCGGGCGGTGGTGCCAATGTTCAGACATGAAAAGCACACGTGCGCTTCTGGTCGCATTTCTCGGCGCAGCATCTGTCGCGACTGCAGCTAAGGTTCCAAGCGGCAGCGTGGTCGAAGTGCATGCTGTCGAGGTTTACACCGGCGGCTGCACCGCGTCGGCCCAGGCTACTTCCGGCGGGCGATCGATGCTGCGGCTCTGGAGTTTCGAAGATGGCGAGCAGGACGGCGTGGAGCTGCGCGGCCTGCAAGTAGCAGCGCTCCAGGCTGCCGATCAAAACCTCGCTTCTGCGGAGACGCAGCCGACATCCGCGGTCGTTTACCTGCCGCGCACTGCGAGTGCCGCGCAGCGCGCTGCGCTCGTAATGTGGCTGAAGGCTGCCAATCCCGAAATGGCCGACACGCCGGTGGCGGAGAAAATCGCCGAAATCAATTACAAGCAGAGCGGCACCCGCATCGAGCTGAAGATCGACAAGCAGATCGCGATGACGACGCGCGAGATTCAGAAGTGCGATACGGGCGCGTGCGGCGAGTCACTTTGGTACAAACCGCGCACGAAGATCGGCGACTACACGGTGCTCGTGAACGAGAGCTCGACGGTGGAGGAACCGGCGCTTTCGCTCGTCTGGAAGGATAACAGCGCGAAGAGCGTGTTCTTCGGGAATTTCGGTGCGGACGCGCAACCGCAGTTTCGGCTCGCGTGGATCGAATAGCTCTTTACGCGTGACCTTGCCGGCGCGATAACGCTTCAGACGGATGAGCGAGCCCGACGCACCCGAGAAAGCCGGCCTCTCGCGTCGGAATTTCCTCAAGGCGCTCGGCACCACCGCAGTCGCGTCAGCCGCGGCGCAGGCGACGACCGTTGCGCAGGAGCTGCAGAAACATAACGCCGAGAAAGTTCTCGGGCCCGGCGCCGTTCCGATTACGCTGAAGATCAACGGCGAGACCAGGAAATTCGAAGTCGAGCCGCGCGTCACGTTGATGGATATGCTGCGCTATCGCACCGATCTCACCGGCACGAAGGAAGTGTGTGATCGCGCGACGTGTGGCGCGTGCACGGTGTGGCTCGACGGCACGCCGGTTTACTCGTGCATGACACTCGCGATCGAAGCTCAAGGGCGCGAGATCACGACAATCGAAGGACTTGCGAAAAGCGGCGAAATGACGCCGGTGCAAAAGGCGTTCGTGAACTGCGATGGCTTGCAATGCGGGTTCTGCACGCCGGGTTTCGTCATGAGCGTCACCGCGTTGTTGAAACAGAACCCGATGCCGACTGAAGAAGACGTGCGCAAAGCGTGCGCCGGAAATCTTTGCCGCTGCGGCACGTATCCGCGCGTGTTCGCCGCCGCGCTGCAAGCCGCGGGCGTGAAGATCGCGCGGAGATCAGAAGTGATTCGCCTGGACGCACGGACGTTAGCTGAGTCGTCGCCCGACCGGGGCACACAGGACCCTGCCACATTGGAAGCCGATGTCCGACTGGCCTAAAGAAACGAAGTTCCTCGGCAAATCGACGCTCCGTCTCGACGGACCGGCAAAGGTCACCGGCGCGGCGAAGTACGCCTTTGACATGCAGCCGAATGGCTGGCTTTGGGGCGCGATCCTCCGCTCGAAATGGCCTGCGGCCAAGATCGCCTCCATCAATCTCGACAAAGCGAAAGGGGCGCCCGGCATCAAAGCCGCGGTGCTGGCGCGCGAAGGCGAGCGCCAGGTGCGCTACTACGGCGAGGAGCTCGCCGCGATCGCCGGCACGAGCAAGGA
>DATHXZ010000587.1:0-4151 GCA_035459405.1 Chthoniobacterales bacterium | reverse complement strand
TACGGCCGGGAGCGATCCGCTCGCCGGCTCCGCCCTGCGCGGCCACCTCCTGCGTAGGTGCGAGTTCATGGTACGGCGCCTGCATGGCGAGACCGCGCGAGGGAGTCGGACGACCTGCACGATGCCGAGTAGGGGGCGCACCGCGGAACGACCGCGATAGGCTCACCTCCCCGTAGTTGACTCTGGCCGGATTTAGGACGCGCTTGTACGAGGATCTTCTCGCCGACGCCGGCGCGATGCCACACGACACGTGGGTTGCAGTGGCGCAGCTCGCAAGTCAGCTGAAGGATCAGGCAGTCATGCCTCTGCTGGGCGCCGGCGCATCTATCCCATGCGGTTCGCCGCGGTCGACCGATCTCGCCGAAATGCTCTACCAGAGCGTGGCGCCGCTCTCAAATCCGCCTAGCGATGTGTCGTCAGCACGGAGCGATCTCGGGCGGATGGCTGATGCCGTAGCGCTCGTGCGCTCTCCGACCGCGGCAGTCGAGGCGCTCGAGTTCCGCAATGCGGTGCTGTGGCCGTCGCCGGCCGAAGCCTTCCAGAGGCACGACACGCAACCGCACCCCTGCGCCTACCGTGTCCTCGCACGCATGGCGAAGGAAAGGTTTCTCGTCGAGGGCGTCACGTTCGACTACGACTGCCATTTTGAAGGCGGCCTATTGAAGGAAGGGTTCTTTCCGAACTCGCGGCGAACGCATCATCATCGCTGGCCAGAACTTTTCACCGTCATCGCCAACGCCCGTCTACATGCATCCGTGCTCCGCCGTGGCGAGTTTGTCCTGAACAAAGTTCACGGATGCGCGGAGACCTGGCGCCGCGATTCATCCGTCGACGCTGACGCCGCCAGCGAAGGGATCGTTCTGCGATGGAGCCAGCTTCTCGACTGGCGACAGGACGCGTGGTCACGCGACCTCGTTCGCGATCGCGCACGGCGGCACATTCTCCTGCTCGTCGGCTTCAGCGGTCTCGATCCGGTGATTCACGCGACGCTGCAAGCAGTCATGCGGGAGGTCGCGCCGCCAGGCGCGATTCGGGGGGCTTCCCGGATCCGTGCAGTCGACACCGACACGGAGAAGTTGACCTTGCGGATGCTGGTTGCTGCCGGCGCCGGCGACGAGCCTGATGATGTGCGTACCGTCGCGGTCGGATGGGGCGTACCGCCAGCTCTCGCAACCGTGCTCGGCGCCCTTCATTCGGAACTGCTTGCTCTGCGTATTACCGACGGCGCGAAAGTTCACAAGCTTTCGCCAAGCCTCCCGGCCCAACGGGAGGATCGTGCGCGAAGGCTGCTCATAAGCGCGCCTGCGATGTTGCGGTGGACGTGGTCAGTCATGGCCGGCGCCCGGGGTGAGGCCGGTCTGACCGGTCTAGGTGAGCGTCTCGACGATTACTACGTGCCGTTGACGTCGGAGCTCGCACGGACATTGCTCGCGTTCGCGATTCGCGATGACGTGGCCTCGCGGTTCGCCGTCCCGGCAGAGGCGGCGGCGTACACTGCAGACGGATCGTTTGTAGCCGTCCCGGGCGTTGGAAAGGCTTTCATGCCGATCGGGTTGTACCCGCACGAACTCGAATCGCTGACGAGCGGGTACGCCGGTCTGGCGAACCTCCCATACGTTTTGAAGCGACCTCCGGGGCTCGATCGCTTTGTCGTAGCGCGCGATGGATCCGGCGTGCTGCGAGCGTTTTCGCTTGAGACTGGGCACGAGGACCCGGCGGCTCTATGAGAGCGAAAGCGGCTCTCCTCAAGCGTCTCGCACAGGTTGGATTCGAGACGAGCGAGGGCTCGGTGACGCCGTTCGGCGAGTCTCTCCCACTCGTAACGGCATGGGCTATTGACGACGAAACAGCGTCAATCTGCCTCCTAGCGGAGGACACGAACGAGGTCGCCGATGAGGACCCATGGCGTGAGCTGCTGTTCGCAGTGTCGGGGCTGCGGCATCAACTCCGGGAGGGTCGGCCTCCTGCGTTCGGAACGCCGGTGCTCATCGCACTTCTCGAGAATGAGGAGCAGGAGCGTCGTCTACGTTGTCTCATCGAGGACTTGAGCGAGCGGTACGTGCTCTTCAGCCGAGTCGAACTAAGCGTTGTGGTCGGGGAGGGAACGCCGCTGGAGATCGACCGCGCGCTGGCGCCGCTTCTTCCACATTGTCGTGACGCGATCAGGCAGGAAGTGGTGATCGGCCATCAGGTGCTTGAGAGCCTTGCGGTGGAGATCCAGGAGTCGATTTCTCTGCTCCCCAAGGCTGTCGACGAGCCGTTGCGCGCGCGCGCCGATGAGGTGGCGCGTGCGTACGGGAGCCACCTCGCCGAAGTCATGCGAGGGCCGGAAACGGGCGCGTTCCGGCCGACGCCATGGTCATCGGTGTCACTCGAGAATTTTCGGTCGTTCGCAGCCGCTGAGATCCCGTTGGGAACGCTGACGCTGGCTGAAGGATTGAACGGAACTGGGAAGTCGACGCTCATTGAAGCCCTGGAAATACTCTGGGCTGGAACGAGCCAGCGAAAACCCGGCCGACGAAACGTCGAAGGCGTACGACCAGCATCTTTCGCGCGATGGGCAGGGCCCGTGGCGGGTTTACGCGCGTCGGGCAGGCGACGGAACTGACGCTCCGCACATATCGAGCACCGACGCGGCTCCGCCTGGTGATTTGGCGCGCAACGTCTACTCGCAGGACGGCGCCGTGGATATCGCACGAGTCGGGAGGGGGGATCGCTATACGCAGTTGCTACGGGTCACCGGCCTTGCGATCCCTGAACTGCTCGTAGAGAGAGAGCGGCTGCACCGCGACGCCAAAGCAGCTCTCGACCGCGTACTCGGTAAGTTGGGACTACCGGCGCTATCGCGGATTGATAGTCGTGCCCTTGACCACGTGCGTGCCGGCCTCGCGCGCGTCAGTACATCGGAATCGCCGTCGGACAACGAGTTCAGGGCGGCTGAGGACGAGCTAGCCGCGGCGACTCAAAAGCTAGGCCTTGTGTTCCAGCCGCTCGACAGCGTCCTAAGTGACGACGTGGACTCGCTGCAGCGGCTTGCTGTGGAGCTCGCCGAGCGTCTGACGACGACAGACGATTACGTTGCATCGGCTCGGGCCGTGTACTCGAGGATGCAGGCCCTAGCGGAGTGTGCGCAGGCACGGGCGCATGCGCTCGAAGCAGTCTCCGCTGCTGCTGCAGGTGCTGCTGAAGCTGCACGAGTGTCCGACGCTCCGCCTCCTGCTCAGGGCTTGAACGTACCTGACCAGAGTCTGCCGCGGGATGTGGCGGCGAACTGGCTTCAGGCAGTGCGGACGCTCGAGCGCAGCGTCGCTCATCTCCATGCCGCGGCCGACTCGATCGTCGATGCCGAGTGGCGCGCGCGCGTATCGCGGTTTCTAGAACAGGCGCGTCCGTTACTCGCTGAGACGCCTCTTCTTGAGCTCGAGGCGGTCGTGAACGCTCGCCTGGCATTGCCCGTGTCCTCACGTCCACAGCCAACGGCACAAGGGAACCCTCGCGATGAAGCGACTCTAGTTGCAGCAGGCTTCGCGGAAGGTGCACCGCTCCTGACGGTCGCGCTCGCCAACGAGCACATTCGTCTTCTCACTCGCGAGCTACGCGCATTCGCCGCTGCGGCGACCCGATACGCAGAGGGTGTCCTTGACGCGCCGCTAATCCGCCTTGAAGGCGCGGAGGGTGATTTGCACCATGCCCTCGCGCAGTTCGAGATCGCGCGGCTGATGAAGCCGCCACTGGCGCAGGCGCAGGAGAACCTACTCGGCCGCCTGATCTCGGGCCCACTCGAGCCGCTGCTGCGAGAACTCATCGCTGCGCTGACGCGATTCGAGTGGTACTTCCATCCATTGCGGATGTCCGTTGCCCGTGGGGAGGTTCACCTCACCGGCCTCGCTACGGACTCCGAACGGCTAGATGTCCGGATGCTGCTAAACGCGGGCGAGAGATCGATCGTCTCCGTCGCTTGGTTCCTCGCGCTGCATCTCCTTCAGCCACGGACGAGTCGGCGCGTTCTGGTGCTGGATGACCCATTTTCGGCTCTCGATGACAACAATCAGGCCTCGCTCGTTTCGACGTTGCGCACGGTCACGAGGTTGACGCGGCCTGATCTCTTGGTGCTCACGTCGCACGACCGCCGCGTGATTGATGCGCTTGAG
>DATHXZ010000586.1:0-9072 GCA_035459405.1 Chthoniobacterales bacterium | reverse complement strand
GATTGGCCGAAGCGAAGGCGCTCGTTGAAGGCGCTCCGAAGACCCTGAAGGAAGGGGTGACCAAGGCCGAAGCGGAAGAGATCAAGAAGAAGATCGAAGCCGCCGGCGCAAAGGTCGACATCAAGTAGTTGATTTCGGTGTAGAGGCGGCTGCCTCAGCCGCACGCGTGGAGCAATGGCGCGTGTTGCGGCTGAGACAGCCGCCGCTACATCAGACAGTTTAGCTGTAGCCGCCGCCCTGTGGGCGGTGTGCTATCGGCGCGGAGTTCGCGACGCGCCGCGTTCGCCATAGGCGAACGGCTACAGAGCGGGGACAGCTGCGAAGCTCGGCGCGCAAGGAAAACGCTTGCGTGTCGTTCGCCTCTGTGGCAAAAGCTCTCTCCGTTAGAGATAGTCGCTAGATATTTTTAACCCGCCCCGAGACGGAACAATTCAGGACTGGCACCGGGACAGCAGTGGTCGATTTGACGCACAGCTGTTTCGATGCCACTTTTGTCGTCTTCGCATCCGGTCGGTGCGATAACCCCAAAACCTCGCGGCGCCGGTTGCCGCAAGGTTTGTAGATCACGTCCCATCCTATGCCAGCAGCCAGCAACGCAGCCCCTGAACGCATCTACTTCGGCACGATCAAAGAAGGCGTCGAGCCGCCAAACCTCATCGAGGTGCAGCTCAACTCGTACGTCGATTTCCTCCAGAAGGATGTGCCTGTCTCCAAACGCAAGAACTCGGGCCTGCAGGCCGTGTTCAAGGAAGTTTTCCCGATCGAGAGCTATGACGAAAAGGCGACTCTCGATTTTTCACACTACGAGATCGGTGAGCCGAAGCTGAGTGCCCTCGAGGCGCAGCGCGAAGGCCAGACCTTCAGCGCGCCGCTGCACGTAACGTTCCAGCTTCGCGAGGAGAAGGGCACGAAGGAGGAGAAGGTGTACATGGGCGAAATCCCGCTCATGACGCCGCAGGGCACTTTCGTGATCAACGGAGCCGAGCGCGTCGTCGTCTCGCAGCTGCATCGCTCCCCGGGTATTGCATTCGAATCATCGATTCACCTGAACGGAAAGGTGCTCTACAGCTTCCGGATTATCCCGGATCGCGGTTCGTGGATTGAGGTCCAATTCGACACTGCCGACCTGCTCTACATCTATCTCGATCGCCGCAAGCGCCGCCGGAAATTCCTCGCAACGACCTTCCTCCGCGCGCTGGGCTACGGCTCCGACGAGGACGTGATCAAGCTTTTCTACAACATCGAGACTCTGAAGCTGAGTGAGAAGCTCGGCGAAGAGGAACTCGCGACGAAGGTGCTGATCGCGGACGTGCTCGACGGCGAAGCGACAGTCGCGCGTGCGTTTGAGCCGCTTACGGCGGCGACCGTTCGCCAGATCATCGGGCTCGGCCAGACTGAGGCGAAGGTGATCGACATCTCGCACGACGACACCGTCGTCAAGGCGCTGAAGAAAGATCCGGCGCATGACACTGAAGAGGCGTTGAAGGACATCTACCGCAAGCTGCGCCCTGGCGATCCGCCTACGGTGGCGAATGCGAAGGCGTTGCTGAAGCGTCTGTTTTTCGATCCGAAGAAGTACGACCTCGGCCGCGTCGGCCGTTACAAGATCAATCAGAAGCTCGGCATCGACGTTGACCTGAACGAGCGCATCGTTACCGACAAGGATTTCATCGCGGCGATCAAGTATCTCATCAGCCTGCGCCGCGGCGAAGGCACGCTGGATGACATCGATCATCTCGGCAGCCGTCGCGTTCGCACGGTCGGCGAATTGCTCGCCAACCAGTGCCGTGTCGGTCTCGCGCGCACGGAGCGTCTCGTGAAAGAGCGCATGACCCTGTTCGACATCAACATCGACGGCATGACGCCGCAGAAGTTGATCAACCCGAAGGCGCTCAGCGCAGTGATCCGCGACTTCTTCGGCCGCTCGCAGCTCTCGCAGTTTATGGACCAGACGAACCCGCTTGCGGAGTTGACGCACAAGCGCCGTCTCTCGGCGCTCGGGCCTGGTGGTCTCTCACGCGACCGCGCTGGTTTCGAAGTGCGCGACGTGCATCCGTCGCACTACGGCCGCATTTGCCCGATCGAGACTCCAGAAGGTCCGAACATCGGCCTCATCAGCTCGATGTCGACATTCGCGCGCATCAATGAGTTCGGCTTCATCGAAACACCGTATCGCAAGGTGACGAATGGTCGCGTGACCGACGAAGTCGATTATCTCACCGGCGACCGCGAGGAGAATTACCTCGTTGCGCAGGCGAACGCGCCTGTTGACGCGAAGGGCAACTTCACTGGCGAGAAGGTTTCAGTGCGTTATCGCGGTGACTTCCTCGAAGTCGAGCCGGCGAAGGTGCACTACATGGACGTCTCGCCGAAGCAGCTCGTCTCAGTGGCGGCTGGTTTGATCCCGTTCCTCGAGCATGACGACGCGAACCGCGCGCTGATGGGCTCGAACATGCAACGCCAGGGCGTGCCGCTGATAGTTTCCGAGTCGCCGCTCGTCGGCACCGGCCTCGAAGGGAAGGTCGCGCGTGATTCGCACGCCGTCGTCGTCGCAACCGACAGCGGCAAGGTCGCGTCGGTCACGGCCGAGCAAATCGTCATCACAAAAGACGGCCAAATGCCGGAAAGTCGTAAGAAGCTGAAGACCGACCATGAGGCCGGTGTTCACGTTTACGAACTGCGGAAGTTCATGCGATCGAACGCAGGCACCTGCGTCAACCAGAAGCCGATCGTGCGCAAAGGCCAGGCGGTGAAGAAGGGCCAGGTCATCGCTGATGGTCCGAACACGGAACACGGTGAACTCGCGCTCGGCCGCAACGTGCTCGTCGCGTTCATGCCGTGGAACGGCTACAACTTCGAAGACGCCATCATGATCTCCGAGAAGGTCGTGAAGGAAGACATCTACACGTCGATTCACATCGACGAGTTCGAGATTGGTGCTCGTGACACGAAACTGGGGCCGGAAGAAATTACGCGTGATATTCCGAATGTTTCGGAAGAGGCGCTGCGCAATCTCGGACCTGACGGCGTTGTGCGCGTCGGCGCGGAAGTGAAGCCAGGCGACATTCTCGTCGGCAAGATCACTCCGAAGAGCGAGACCGAACTCGCACCGGAAGAGCGCCTCCTGCGCGCGATCTTCGGTGAAAAGGCGGCGGACGTTAAAGATACCTCGCTGACCGTCCCATCGGGCACCTACGGCATCGTCATGGACGTGAAGGTCTCATCGCGCCGCGAAGTGTCGCGCGAGAAGCTCACGCCGACGGAAACAAAGCGTCAGCTCAAGACGATCACCGAAGATCATCGCAAGAAGAAGGACGAGCTCACCGAGCAGCTGACTGACTCGCTCTCGAACATCCTTCTCGGCGAGAAGATCCCGCTCGATGTCGTGAACGCGGAGACTGGCGAAATCATCATCCCGGCCAACCGCAAGATCACCAAGACGCTGCTGCGCAAGCTGGCGATGGTGTACGATCACATCGAGATCGATCCATCGCCGATCCGGAACAAGATCCGCGAGATCATCGCTTCCTACGAGCACAAGTTCGCGGAGCTGGAACTCGAGCGTGAGCGTTCGATGGACCGCGTGGAAAGCGGCGACGACATCGATCCCGGCATCATCAAGCAGGTGAAGGTTTACATCGCCTCGAAGCGGAAGCTTTCGGTGGGCGACAAGATGGCGGGCCGCCACGGCAACAAGGGTGTCGTTGCGCGCATTGTGCCGGAGGAAGACATGCCGTTCCTCGCGGATGGCACTCCAGTCGAGATCGTGCTCAACCCGCTTGGCGTGCCGAGCCGTATGAACGTCGGTCAGGTGCTCGAAACGCACCTGGGCGTCGCGGCGAAGGCGCTCGGCTTCAAGGTTGCGACGCCGGTGTTTGACGGCATCGCGGAGCAGAAGATCCGAGATTACCTCAAGGATGCGAAGAAGCAGGAAGGCTTCACCTGGGTTCAGGAATCTGGTAAGGCGCGGCTGTATGATGGCCGGACGGGGGACACCTTCGATCAGGAGGTTGTCGTCGGTTACATCTACATGCTGAAGCTTGGCCACCTGGTCGCTGACAAGATCCACGCACGTGCCGTCGGTCCTTACTCGCTCGTCACGCAGCAACCGCTCGGTGGCAAGGCGCAATACGGCGGCCAGCGTTTCGGTGAGATGGAAGTATGGGCGCTCGAAGCATACGGCGCGGCTTACACGCTGCAGGAACTCCTCACCGTGAAGTCCGATGACGTGCAGGGACGCACGCGCATCTACGAATCAATCGTCAAAGGCGACAACTCGCTCGAAGCGGGCACGCCTGAAAGTTTCAACGTGCTGATCAAGGAGATGCAGTCATTAGGCCTCGACGTCAAAGTCGGCGGTGCTGCTCCTGCGCCATTCCTCGAAAGCGTCGCGTAGTTTTGTAACCAAAGAATCTCTATTTAATGAACGAACATTCCTGGCGGGAGTTAGTGGGCGAAGAGCGTGCAGTCGGCTTCGACCAAGTGGCGATCGGCGTCGCGTCCTCGGACACGATGCGGTCGTGGAGCAAGGGCGAGGTCAAGAATCCGGAGACGATCAACTACCGGACCTTCAAGCCTGAAAAAGGCGGTCTCTTTTGCGAGCGGATTTTCGGTCCGACGCGCGATTGGGAGTGCTCCTGCGGCAAATACAAGCGCATCAAGCACAAGGGCGTCATCTGCGACCGCTGCGGCGTTGAAGTAACCCTCGCGCGCGTGCGTCGTGAACGCATGGGGCATATAGAGCTGGCGGTGCCGGTCTCGCACATTTGGTTCTACAAGTGCATGCCGTCGCGTCTCGGGCTCATGCTCGACATGAGCGCGCGCCAGCTCGAGCGCGTCATCTATTACGAAGACTACATCGTTATCGATCCGGGCAGCACCCCCCTGACGAAAACGCAGCTTCTGAACGAAGCGGAATACCGCGAAGCGCAGGACCAGTATGGGGACGCTTTCGTTGCAGGCATGGGCGCAGAGGCCGTGAAGCGTCTCCTTTCCGAGATCGATCTTCACAAGCTCAACAAGGAGCTCGAGGAGGCGATGGGGAACACCAAGAGCAAGCAGATCCGCAAGAAGCTCGCGAAGCGGTTGAAGCTCGTGCAGGGCTTCGCGTCCTCGCATGCGCGTCCGGACTGGATGGTGCTCGACGTTCTGCCGGTAATCCCACCGGACCTGCGTCCGCTCGTGCCGCTGGAGGGCGGTCGTTTCGCGACGTCAGATTTGAACGATCTCTACCGCCGCGTCATCAACCGCAACAACCGTCTCAAGAACCTGCTGCAGCTCAAGACGCCGGACGTCATCATCCGGAACGAGAAGCGCATGCTTCAGGAAGCGGTCGACGCGTTGTTCGACAACGGCCGGCATGGCCGCGCCGTCACCGGCGCCGGCAATCGCCCGCTGAAATCGCTGAGCGACATGCTCAAAGGCAAGGGCGGACGTTTCCGTCAGAATCTGCTCGGCAAGCGCGTCGATTACTCGGGCCGTTCGGTCATCGTTATCGGCCCGGAATTGAAGCTCAACCAGTGCGGTCTGCCGAAGAAGATGGCGCTCGTCCTATTCGAGCCGTTCATCATCCGGCGCCTCAAAGATCTCGGCTACGTTCACACCGTGCGTAGCGCGAAGAAGATGATCGAGCGCCAGACGCCTGAGGTCTGGGACATCCTCGAAGAAGTGACGAAGGGCCACCCGGTTCTCCTGAACCGCGCCCCGACGCTCCACCGACTTTCAATCCAAGCTTTCGAGCCGCAGTTGATCGAAGGCGAGGCGATCCGCATCCACCCGCTCGTCTGCACCGCTTACAACGCGGACTTCGACGGCGACCAAATGGCCGTGCACGTGCCACTCTCAGTCGAAGCACAGATGGAAGCGCGCATGCTCATGCTTGCGCCTAACAACATCTTCTCGCCTTCAAGCGGCAAGCCGATCACGACGCCATCGCAGGACATCACGCTCGGCTGCTACTACCTGACGCAGAACCCGCGTCGCGCCGTCGGCTCCGACAAGGAGTCGCGGCTCCCGCTGTTCGACAACGCTGTCGAAGTGGAGTTCGCAATGGCGGACGGCTCAGTAAAAACGCACGATCGCATCCGCTACAAGAACCCGGATTTCGGTAAGCAGACAGTCTACGGCAACGCGAACGATCGTGTCATCGAGACGACTGCCGGCCGCGTCATCTTCAACGGCATCTGGCCGAACGCGATGGGGTTCTTCAACAAGGCCGCGGGCAAGAAGCAGCTCACCGACATTATTTGGCGCTGTTATCAGGTCTCTGGTCAACAGGGCACCGTCGAGACGCTCGACAAGCTGAAGGAACTCGGCTTCACTTGGGCGACAAAGGCCGGTGTCTCGATCGGGATCAACGACATGATCATCCCGAAAGAGAAGCAGACGGAGCTGGAGAACGCTTACAAGCAGATCCGCACCGTCGAGCAACAATATCGCAAGGGCATCATCACGGACGGCGAGCGCTACAACAAGATCATCGACATCTGGACACACGCTGGCGACGAAATCTCCAGCGTCATGTTCCGCACTCTCGAGCACAACGAGGGACGCAAGGAACTGAACCCGGTGTTCCTGATGGTCGACTCGGGTGCGCGTGGTAACCGTCAGCAGGTTCGTCAGCTCGCCGGCATGCGAGGCTTGATGGCCAAGCCGTCGGGCGAAATCATCGAGCGTCCGATCACCTCCAACTTCCGCGAAGGTCTCACGGTGCTCGAGTACTTCATCTCGACGCACGGCGCGCGTAAGGGTCTGGCGGATACCGCGCTCAAGACTGCGGACTCAGGTTACCTGACCCGCAAGCTCGTCGACGCGTCGCAGGACGTGATCATCAACGAGATCGATTGCGGCACCGTGAACGGCATCACTGTTCGTTCGATCTACGAGGGCGACGAAGAGGTCGTCGATCTTTCGACGCGTATCATCGGTCGCGTCAGCTGTGAGACCGTCGTCGATCCAGTCACGAAGACCAAGATCGTCAAAGCCAACCAACTCATTGACGAAGGCATCGCTGCATCGCTCGAGAAGATCGGCGTGGAGAGCCTGAAGATTCGGTCGGTGCTGACATGCGAATGCGGACGAGGAGTCTGCGCACATTGCTACGGACGCAACCTCGCCACTGGCCAGTTCGTGAAGCTCGGCGAGGCCGTCGGCATCATTGCCGCGCAGTCGATCGGCGAGCCCGGCACGCAGTTGACGATGCGTACGTTCCATATCGGTGGCACGGCGTCTCAGACCTTCAAGCAGCCGATTATCAAGGCGAAGAACGATGGGACCATTCAGTTCAACGAACTGCGCACCGTGCAGGCGCTGGACGGCAGCTGGATCGTCCTGAACAAGAATGGGTCCATCGGCGTGCATAACTCCGAAGGGCGCGAGCTCGAGCGCTATAACGTCGTCATTGGTTCGGTCATCTCGAAGGCTGACGGTGCGCGCGTAAAGAAGGCCGAAACGTTCGTGCAGTGGGATCCGTACAACGTGCCGATTCTCACCGACAAGTCGGGCAAGATCGAATTCCGCGACATGATTGCGGGCGTGACGATGAAGCGCGATGTCGATGAAGCAACCGGCCTGATGGGCACGGTCATCATCGAGCACAAGGAAGACCTCCACCCGCAGATCGTTGTCGTCGGCGACAAGAAGGAAATCCTCGCCAGCTACTCAATTCCTGCCGGCGCTCACGTCATTGTGGACGAAGGCCAGAAGATCCAGGCCGGCGCATTGCTGGCCAAGACACCGCGTAAGGTTGCGAAGACCAAGGATATCACGGGGGGTCTGCCGCGCGTGGCCGAACTCTTCGAAGCTCGCCGCCCGAAAGACTCCGCCGAAATCGCGAAGATCGATGGTGTTGTCGAAATGGGCGGCACGGTTCGCGGCAAGCGTCGTCTGATTGTGAAGGACACCGAAACGGGCGCGGAGGAAGAACACCTCATCCCGCTGACGAAGCATATCATCGCCTTCAAGGGCGACTTTGTGAAGAAGGGGCAGCAGTTGACCGAAGGTCCAGTCGTTCCGCACGAGATCTTGGAGGTCTGCGGACCGCAGGATCTGCAGGAGCACCTCGTCAACGAAGTGCAGGAGGTTTACCGCCTGCAGGGCGTGGAGATTAATGACAAGCACATCGAGATCATTGTGCGGCAGATGCTGCGCAAGGTGAAGATCACCGACCCGGGTGACACGACGTTGCTTTGGGGCGACCAGATCGATCGCCTCGATTTCGAGCGCGAAAACGCGACGGTGGTGGAGCAGGGCGGCAAGCCCGCCGAAGCGACGCCAGTGCTGCTTGGCATCACGAAGGCATCGCTCGAGACGGACAGCTTCATCTCGGCTGCATCGTTCCAGGATACGACACGCGTGCTCACCGAAGCGGCAACGCTTGGCAAGGTGGATCGCCTGCGCGGCTTCAAGGAGAACGTCATCATGGGGCACCTGATCCCAGCGGGCACCGGCTTCCCGGCCGTTCGCGAGATCAAGCTTGTCGAACTTGGCGAGCAGGTCGGCACCTCGTTGATGGACGAACCCGACGTGCAGCCCGCGCTCGGCTAACGAGAAGTCCCACTAAAATGTTGAATGGCGAATTGGCGGAAGCTGATTCGCCATTCGCGTTTTAAGGTCCTGTACGATGTCGATCGCAACCAAGACCGGCGACGCGGGTGAGACGTCGCTCATGTATGGCCGGCGTGTCGCGAAGAGCGATCCACGGGTGGACGCTTATGGTTGCGTGGACGAGTTGAATGCCGCACTCGGACTTGTCCGCGTCATCGCGACCGACGCGTTCATCGGCGATCAGATCCTCGCGGTTCAAAAGGAGCTGATCAATGTGATGGGCGAGCTCGCCACCGCGCCGGAAGATCTGCCGCGCTACACGAAAGACGGGTTCGAGCTGACGAGCGCAGCGATGGTCGATCGTCTCACCTCCGCGGTAGACGATCTCGAGAAGAACAAGCTCGTGAATTTCAAAGGTTGGGCGATTCCCGGCAGCACGATGCTTTCGGCCGCGCTCGATATTGCGCGCACGACATGCCGGCGTGCGGAGCGCCGGGTTGCGGATCTTGGCGCAAGCGGCAGTGAGGT
>DATHXZ010000585.1:0-9617 GCA_035459405.1 Chthoniobacterales bacterium | reverse complement strand
AGCGAGAGCGCGCAGCGAGCTGTTTACGGCTTCGGCCGTCGGGAAGGCACGAGCGACGTCTGCGTCGAGAACGACGACGTTTGTCCCCTGGCCATAACGCCGGGCGTATTTGCCCCGGGTGCCGTTCGAGAAGTCGTACTCGTTCTGCACGGCCGGCTGCTTTGTCTCACGCGGTTTCTTCATAAGTTCTCCGCTCGCGGCGACTGGGAAGTCGCGCGCTGATGATGCGAATATTGTCGCCTCTGTCGGTATGCACAACAACCAGCAACTTGCCGTGATGTGAATGTCCGATTGTGACAAATCGATCTTCAGTCTTTGAGTGCGCTGGATCTCCAATCGTGAGCGAATTCGGATCAGCGAACACGGTCGACGCTTCCTCAAAGGGGACCTTAAAACCCGAGCCACGCTTTCACGGCCGTTTCCACGGCCGCGAGTTGCTCGCCGGGGAGGTAACCGAGAAAGCGCGTGAGCTTCGCAACCGGAACGGTCCCGAGGTTCTGTGCGTCGAACACACCTGGAAGGAAGTTCGGTGACTCGTGTTTGACTTCGAACCGGCCGCCCGACACGCGAGTGGTTCTCGCTACGTATGTGACGACCGCCTTTTCATCGTCACGAAACGGCACGCTGAGGATGACGCACGGGCGCGGCTTTGCGGCCATTCCGAGATCGATGATCCAGATCTCGCCGCGCGCTACTCGCCGAGCCATTGGTCGCCACCGCCTTCCTCCGCTTGATCCAGCTGGAGAAACATGGCTTCACTGGCGCTGAGCATTGCGCGGCGCTCATCGAGCCAGGCCGCGACCGCAAGCATCTGCTCGGTCGGAAGCTCATCGATCGCTCGCTCGATTTCAGCCACCGTGCTCATCAGCTCGATCGTAGCGCAGCGCGCAGCGGTCGGCAATCCGCACGACGGTCGGTAACGTCGTGACCATCGGCTGATGCGGACGACTATACGTGGGTCACGTATAGCATGAGTCAAACTCGTTGGGGTTTCGGCTGCGGCGACTGGACCGTATAAGCAGTCGAGATCGTCAGGCCGGCGGTGGGAAAGGCGTAGAGGTTGCGCTGATCGGCGATCGACGAGGCCAGCGGGGGCGAGACGGTGCTTTCATTCGGCAGAGGAGAAATGCCCGCTTCTTCCAGCGGAGTGAACATGTGAGCCGCGAACTCCCAAACGAACATCGCGACGGCACCGAGCAAAGCCGAAGTCTCACCGATCTGACTCCTGCCGCGACATGTTATCTACCACGACGCCGTCAGCCAATGTGGCCGCTCGTTGGAGCAGTGTGCCCGTACGCCCCGCTCTGCTTGCGCGACGGCAACGGGCCCTTCGCTTGCGCAATGTGTGCGTAGCATCTACACAGTTGACCCGTCGCCAGGACGGGCCATAATGTTCGCCCGAACGTTGGCCCTGCATCTGCTGACGATCTACCCGGTCTTCATGCCGTCCGCTCTGCGCATTCCTGCTCCCATCCGCAAATCCACTCAGGCGCTGAATTACCTGGCGTGGAGAGCCGCACCCAGCCAGAGGTCACGCGGGAAACTAAATAAAATGAAGGCGCTGAAGCTGCTGTTCTTCGCGGACCGGTATCACCTCCGCAAGTACGGCAGGCCAGTCAGCGACTGCGCCTACTTCGCCATGCGGCATGGGCCGGTTGCCTCGGAGGCCAAACACGTAGCCGAAGAAAGCCCACGGCTTGGCGAGGAGGCGCGCAAGTACGCGCGTCGCTTCGTTCGCAAAGACGACCAGTACCACTTCAGCTCCGTGGGCAATGTTGACCCGGAAGTACTTTCGAGCACGGACCGCGAAGCGCTGGATTTTGCTTGGGAAACCTTCGGCCAGGAGAGTGAATTCCGCCTGCGCGACATCACACATCATTATCCTGAATGGAAACGTCAGGCGCGTGCTCTGAGCGGACGAAGTCGCCGCGCACCAATCGACTTTACCGACTTTTTCTCAGACCCGGATCCCGGGTATAACGCGTGCCACGAGCTTTCGGCTAAGGAGCGCGACGTGGCACTTGAACTGCACCGCGAACGCGAAGCCTTCCACGCGCGCTGGAGTTGAGCCTTGCCGGAGCAGGGCATCGACCTCACGCTTCGGCTGTCGCTGCGCGAAGGCAGTGTCTACTACTTCACCGAACGTTCGCTTACTTCGCCTGAGCCGCACTACTTCATCGTCGTCAACTCCGATCCACTGACGCAGCAGGTTCTGCTGCTCGCCGTCTGTAGTTCGAAAGTCCCGGAAGTTAAGCAGAGGCGACGGGAATGGCCTGACACCGTCGTCCAAATTTCCCCGCAGCAGTTCGACGTCCTGAAGCGCGAGTCGATCGTTGACTGTAACGACCTAAAGCAGGTCTCGCTTCGTGACTTCAATGCTCGTTTCATTCGCAAGCAGATCAAACATTTCGGCAAGGACCTGCCACCGGATCTGCGCCGGCGCGTCCGAACGGCGATCCACGCCAGCCAGATCCTACCTGCGGAGATCAAATCACTCGTAGCTCCACCGTGAGCGAGAGCTCGAAGTTTGCATCGAACTGCGCCAGCGCGGTGGACGGCTCACTGCGACCTTTGCCCGCTTCTCCGAGCGAGCCGAGTGAACATGTGAGCCGCGAACTCCCAAACGAACATCGCGACGGCACCGAGCAAAGCCGAAGTCTCATCGATCTGCCTCCTGACGCCCGCGAGCGATGACGGCGTAACCGCCACGCGACGAGTCGGCTACCGGCATCGTCGCGCCACCGTGTTCAACAGTAGCAGCTACTATGCAGCCGCCAAGAAGTTGATCGGCGCGTTGAGTAGCGTCCGGTTCGTGGTTTTTTCCTGACGCAGCAAGAAACGCATAGGTGCGGTCAGGTACGCCGCCGTCTTCAAGTCTGCATCATCTTTCTCGGCGTATCGCCGTATCGCATCATCGGCCGCGGCGCGCGCGTCATGCGATAGCGCCGCATCTTCAAAGAGGCGGGGCGTACTATCGGGCCCAATCGTCAGTCGCAGCTTGTCGCCGTCTTTGAACACGCGGATTGCTCCATCAGATCGTCGAAGCCGGTTGATCTCGAGGTCGGTGCAATACGGCCCGTCTGCTTGCCGGATGAAATACGCGGACGTCAACCGACGGCCTGTCTGGCGAACGTGGATGTACTCGGTCAGATACGCCAGTTTATGCAGCTGGAAATAGCCGAGCGAACCACACCTCGACAGAAGATATTTGGCGATAGCAAGAATGTCCGATCGCGTGATGCCGGCGCTCTTACGAGGGTGTTTGTTCACTCGGGTGATCACACTACGCAGGAAACGGTAGTCGGTGTGTTGTTGCGCAAGCTTGCGATGCATCATAGCCCGCTGGCCGGGATGATACAACGGCACCAGGATGCGCCCATTCCAGCGCTTCGCCGTGCGCACGTGCGTCGAAAGGCTCAGCGCATGCGGTTCGATCGCGTTGAGCGCTGCGAGCGCGGTCGCGCCGAGCGTGGCAATCACTTCCGGGTCCACGAGATCAATCTGGCGCCGAAGGAAACCTGCGCAGTTCGCAATCTCGCGGACTGACGGTGTCGCGTTGTTTCCGGCATCATCCTTGGGATTGCAGAGCACGGCGTTCGTGACGAAGATCTCGGATCTCTGGATACCCGCGAAGGCGAGCAGGTCTTCAAAGTTTTCGCCGGCGCGATCGCCGTGAAATGGAATCTCGCTAGCATCCGCCCCGAGTCTTCCTGGCGCTTCGCCGATAAACATCACACGCGCCGTCGGTTTCCCTGACGAGTAATTCAGCACGCGGGAGCTCGTTCGCATGCGATGGCACGTTGTGCATGCCGTCACTTCGTTGATTAGCGTGGCGAACGCGTTGAATCGATCGATGCTCATGCTGATATCATTTCAAGCATGGCGTCTGTGTGTGGCCCGCCAGATGCAACCGTCGAGACACACGTCAGTGTTCCGACTTCGAGCTCGGCTCGTTGGCACACGAACAGCAGAAGTCGCCGCAAGCCCGCCAAGTTGCCCAACGCTTTCGCAAAGTAGTCGTGTGATCGGTACACCGCTGTCAGCGACAGCGTCGAGTTACCGCTACGGACGAACTGTCCGTACTGCCAACACGGGGCACCTTGCGGCCTCGGCTTGTCGAGTGCCGGGCTCGACAAGTGCAGTACGAACGCAGCCCGGGGACGAATCTTCCAATTTGTAAGCGCATCAATCGTTCGTCTGAGCTGATTTTCGCCTCCGCGCCCGAAGCATGTCAGCCGGCCGAAATAGGTGCCCCACGCGTGGGGCGTTCGTCTCGCCCCATGTTCGTAAACGCGCTTGTAGTGCGCGAAGAATTCATCGAGTGACGCGGCTTGGAAGCGTCCTTTGCGCGGAAAAATTGTATTCGCAACGTCCCGAGCCGACTGCCTGATCGTGTGGTGAAAGCGACGCGGATCGTAGATTCTTAACACCTCTTCATCGAAGTCGATCGGTCGCTCTGCGTGCACAACGAGGTGGGCACGATCACCGTTGCTGACGAGAAGCTCAGCAGCGCCTTTCCAGCAGTCCAGAATCGTCGACCGACAAATTACGACGGGTTCAGTGGTCATCGGGAGACACGAAGCTCTCGGGCGCGCATGTCCACCGTCAGAGTCGCCGCGCGATTCTTAAGAAGGAAGCGGAACGCGGCGTATCCCTGCAGAATGGCGCGCTCCCAATCCTTCATTGTGCGTTGATGGACCTCGAGGTGACCGACGATGCGCTTGATCGTCACGAGCATCTCGGTATCGACGTGGCGGATGCCAGCGTAGTACCGCCGATCGCGCGCGTTGCTGTATACGAACGCAACGATCAGCTCCTCGAGGACACGAGCGCGCGCGCCGTCCTCCACCTCGTCGATTTGCGGCTGGCTCTTGCGCTTTTTGCGCAGTAGCGCTCGCATTACAGGCGACCAGCCGAGTACTGCCATATTCGCGAGGTGGAGAACATCGTGAAAGCGATAACCATCGTCGCCGTACGCGTTGTCTGTGAGCGGATCGCCGAGCAGTTGCCCGCCGGGTTCGATCTGCATTTGAGCCTTGCGGCCCTCCTCGGCTTCGGACACGCGCACGGTCAGCGAACGCGGCAATTGTTCGCTCTTGGGGTAGTCCGCGTCAAAATGCCGGACAACTGCATCCTCGTCGTCAGCAATCGGCCATCGCTCGTTCACCTTGTGCAGGTTTTTCGACGCGATCTCGGAGAGTGAAAGGTTCAGCCTAGTGGCAATATTGGCCAAGTACCACAGAACATCTCCGAGCTCTTCTTCGGCGCGTTCCTTAAATCCTTCATACGACTCGCGATCGCGAATCTTCTTCTTGAACTCGGCGAGCAGAGTACCTGTCTCACCAGCGATGCCGAGCAGCGGGATCATCAAAGCCTCATCGCCTCTTTTCGCAGCGAATTGGTCAGTGCCTGCTGCCGCTTGCTGATACTGATCGAGGTCCATGCGTTAGCATTTTAGACCGGCGGCAGCCAAAACCAAGCAGCTCACGGCTCGGTCGAAGCGACACGATCACCGGTGTCGCTGCGTCTGCATTCCGCGAGTTTGTCGCGATTCCGCAAAGCGTTTTGCGCCGCCCGCCAAGACCAGCCATGTGACTCATAGTCCGTGGATTGATGCTCCACATTCCGGTGAAGTGTGCGGATGCCAGTCCGCCACCAAACCCTCGCCCGATTCGGGCAAAATGTTCGCCGCAGGCGAGAGGCTGTCGGTCTCTCGCAGGAGGCGCTCGCCGAGAAGGCTGATCTCGACCGCACGTACGTCAGCGGGATCGAACGCGGCGTACGCAACCCGACGGTTCTCAGCGCGGCACGAGTCGCCGCTGCGCTACGGATTCCGCTGTCGGAACTGTTCAACGGGGTCGCAAAGTGAAGCGGCGGAGTCAACGCAAGTCCGCAGTTCGCGAGCAGCCGGCTGAGTACGCGCCGGGCAGGCCGAAGTTTGTCGATCTCTTCTGCGGCATCGGCGGTTTTCGGATCGCGTTCGAGCGCGCTGGTTGTGAGTGCGTGTTTTCATCTGACTGGGACAAGCACGCGCAGCTCACGTACGAGGCCAATTTTGGTGAGCGGCCACATGGCGACATCCACTCAGTCGCAGTGAAGGACATTCCTGCACACGATGTCCTCTGCGCTGGGTTTCCGTGTCAGCCGTTCAGCATCGCAGGCGTGTCGAAGAAGCTCAGCCTTGGGCGGAAGCACGGCTTCGATGACGAGGCGCAAGGGAACCTCTTCTTTTCGATCGCAGCAGTCCTCGACCATCACCGCCCACAGGGATTCGTTCTAGAGAACGTCAAGAACCTACGGACGCACGATAAAGGTCGCACTTTCGATGTCATTCACCGCACCCTCACAGAGGGCCTCGGCTACACTGTCTATCACAAGCTGCTAGACGCGAGACGCGTCGTGCCGCAGCACCGCGAACGGATTTTTCTCGTTGGTTTTCGAGAGCGCCGCTATTTCGAATTTCCAAGGTTCACTGCGGCGGAAGGACCGAAACTCGGCTCGATCCTCGGCCGCACAGCCGACCCGAAATACACGCTGACGGACCACCTATGGCAGTACCTGCAGGATTATGCCGCGAAGCACCGCGCCGCGGGTAACGGTTTCGGCTTCGGCGCCTTTGCTGCTGACGATGTGGCGCGCACGTTGAGCGCTCGGTATTACAAAGACGGATCAGAGATCCTCATTAAGCAGAACGGCAAGAATCCACGCCGCCTGACACCACGCGAGTGCGCCCGCCTGATGGGGTTTCCGGACACCTTTAAAATTCCGGTGTCCGATACGCAAGCCTACCGGCAGTTCGGTAATTCGGTGGTTGTACCCATAGTCGAAGCAGTGGCGCGCGCTGTTGTTGACACTCTTAGCAAGCCGGCGGGCACCCCATACGACTTGGTGCTCGAGGACAAGCCCGGTCCGACTGATCGAACCCGCAGGAAGTCAGTGAAATACACAAGAACGAGGAAAGCAAAATGAGCGAACGAATGGAGCTGCTCCCGGACCCTGTCCGGATGGTCGAGGGACTTCGTGATACCGGGTACCAATTCAACACCGCAGTGGCCGATGTCGTAGACAACTCCGTCGCGGCAGAAGCCTCGTTCGTCGAGATCGAGCTAATGATGGACTTCAAGGGGAACATCACGCTCGCGATTTACGACGACGGAATCGGCATGGATCGCGCCGCACTGATCAATGCTATGAAGTACGGCTCCAAACCGCGCCCTTCGGCTGCCAGCCTCGGGAAGTTTGGCTTAGGCCTGAAGACCGCGTCTACGGCGTTCTGCCGTAAACTCGTAGTGATCTCTCGCGACTCCGCGTCCGCGCCGCTGCTTCGAGCAGTATGGGACCTTGACCACGTTCGGGACGAAAAGAAGTGGGAGCTGATTATTGACGAGCCGACTGCCAAACAACGAGAGGCGTTCGCGCGCGTCATCGGAGATCGGCGTGGCACGATGGTGCTGTGGGAAAAGGTAGATCGCCTCTTGAGGAACTATGACAATCTAGGCGGCGCGCCAGCGCAGAACGCGCTCAAGAAGATCCGTGACAGCTTAAAGCACCACCTTCGTACCGTATACGAGCGGTTTCTGGACGTAGCAGACCCGCGCGCCCGTCACGTAACAATGAAGCTTAACGGAGAGGATGTGCTTCCGTGGGATCCTTTCTGCAGAGCCGAGTCGGAGTTGGTCAGCGACGAGGCTCCCGAAGTTGATCTGCCGGGCGGTGGGTCCGCTGAATTTCGTTTGAAGGCGTACGTCCTACCTCGCAAGGAAGAGTTTTCCAGCGACGAAGCTGCCAAGAATGCCCGAATCAGTAATCCCAACCAGGGAATCTACATTTACCGCGAAAACCGCCTGATACACGGGCCAGACTGGCTCTCGATGTTTACGAAGGAGCCGCACTTCAGTCTGCTGCGCGCCGAGTTCTCCTTTGATCATCAGCTCGACGACGCGTTTCAGATCGACATCAAGAAATCGCAAATCCTGCTCAACGAAGCGCTGTACGACCACATCGTAGATTTCCTCACGCCACCGCGACGTGCGGCGGAGCAGGCGTATCGAAGAGGCACGAAAGCGAAAACAGCCGCGGCCGCCAAATCAGCGCACGACAGCTCGAACCGGAACATCAGTTCGAAGGAAGGCGCCATCAACACGCCTGAGGTGAAAGGAGTCGACGCTGAGAAGAACGAAGCTGAACTCGTCAATAAGCAGGGCCCAGTACGTCTGAAGCTAAAGATCACTACGGCTGCGAAGCCGCTCGAGGTGCACGTACAGCCCGTGGACAGTATCGACGATGGGCTTCTGTGGGAGCCGTGCCTGATTGACGGCCACTACGGCGTAAGAGTTAACACAGGGCACCCTTATTATCACAAGGTTTACGTCCCAAACATCACTGAAGGCGTGATGATTCAGGGGATGGATGCCCTGCTTTGGGGCTTGTCGACCGCGGAGCTGAACTGCATCAGCGAAGCGACGAAAGCGACGTTCGGGGAACTACGCTACGAAGTTTCACGAAACCTCCGGAAACTCGTCGAAGATATGCCCGAACCGCCGCTGCCTGAATGAACGCTTCGACGGTTCAGTTCGCCGTCGACGTTATTGGTGATCGCGTCGGAGTCGCCACCCATGGTCGGCTCGCGCGTGACCCGAACGGGGATTACTACGAGCTCGTCGCCTCGGACTTTCACCCAAACGAGGGATTCGCTGTCCAACTTCGTCTGGGCTGGCGGACTGCGGAAACCGTACTCATCCCCGGACGGTACGCAGGACAGCTTATCACGCGCATGGGCCAGGCCGATGGGGAAGGTCGACTGACGTTTGCGGCGTTCGCCGCGGCCATCGCACAGCGGAAGGGGAAGGTGACCATGCGCGTGAACAACACGGATATCACCGCGTCAGACCCCGCCAGTTGGCCGGCGAGTTGGTCAAACCTCGAACTGGGCCTGAAACTCACGCCGGTCGTCATTGAACCCGATAACGCAGCTCAACACGAACGTTTAGTCCTCGATTTGCTTGTTCCACTGTTTGGGATGGTAGTGGCGTTGATCGGCACCGAAGAGCGTGAACTGCCGACATCTGGTGAGATGGAGGGCCGCGCGCTGCAAACACTCAGTACCCGCTACGAACGCAAGCGGATCAATCGCGAAGCATGTATTCAACTGAAAGGCACGCGGTGTACAGTTTGCGGCTTCGATTTCGCTGAAACTTACGGCCCTCTTGGGAGCGGGTATATCGAAGTGCACCATCTGCGGTCGATCGCTTCGTTAGGCGGCGACTATCGCATTGATGTATCCGCTGATCTCGCTCCAATCTGTGCAAACTGCCACGCTATGGCCCATCGAGAACAGCCGGCGGTTCCGTTGGAACGACTCAAAGCGCTCGTTGAGGACCGTCGCCACGCGAAGGAGATCGGTGCGGAGTGAGTGTTCAACTCGTAGAAGGACGTTTCCGCGTTGATTGCCCGCCGAACAGCTTCTCGCCAGCCGCTGCGGAAATCTACAGCGCTGTGTTCGAAGAAGAGAGCGCGGTGCGCGGAGTTGCTGTAACAGCACGCGAATTCCGGTCGACGGGCATTCAGTTCTCCGAGGAGGTTGCTGAGCCGCTGCTCGTCCTTGAACTAGAGGTGGG
>DATHXZ010000584.1:0-1831 GCA_035459405.1 Chthoniobacterales bacterium | reverse complement strand
CACGACGGGCTACCTCGAAACGTTACTCTCGAAGTGACACGACCGGCAAGCGACGCGGGCGAAGCCACCATCGAGCCGACCACATGCGAGGTATCGATGAAAGCTGCGCTCGACGTAGCGCGGCAGCCCGAAGCCATGCGGCGAGCGCGCTCGCGCATCCTGCAGCATGGTCTCGATATGGTCGGCGATCACGCGATAGTACGCCGTCTCCTCTGGGCGCCGCGGGCGGTAGCCGCGTGGTAGCGGGCGCGTTGCGGCACCGGGGATTCGCTCGAACGCGTGATGGGACGAATGCCGGCCGGGCATCTAGCTAGTTCCCGTCCCGAATCGGCTAACGCCGCGCGCCGAAAGGCGAATTCCCGACGACGATTCCGGAAATATTCGTACCGGGGTCCTCGGTTCCGCGGGCATCTGACCTCCCGCGAAAACGAGGCCCCGATGCGCCGCAGTGTACGCGACCAGCTGTCGCTCGTTCCAGCTCCATTCGCTCACGATCACGTTCGCGAGCTTCAAGCTGTGCGCGCGATCCTCGATGCGCATCCGGAGTTCGCAAAGTGGGTGCAGGCTGACTTGCTCGCTGGCGGCATCGCCGCAGATCGTGGCCGTGACGGGATGAGCGGCGAGCAGGTTCTGCGCGCTCTCGTGATCAAGCAAGCCAACGGGTTCAGCTACGAGCAGCTGGCCTTCCACCTCGCGGACTCGCAGAGCTACCGCGCCTTCTGCCTGTTCGGCATCGTCGACGATCCACCCAGTCGATCGACGCTTCAGCGCAATCTCAAGATGGTGCGCGCGGAAACGTTGGAACGCGTGAATCGTGCGCTGGTTCAGCACGCGCAAGCCGCGGGGATCGAGGACGGGCAGCGCCTACGCAGCGACTCGACCGTTATCAAAGCAGCGATCCACGAGCCCACGGATTCAAGCTTGCTGGTCGACTGCGTCCGCGTATTGACGCGGCTACTTCGCGAGGCCAGCGAGTACGTCGCGCTCCAGTACACCAACCATCACAAGCGTGCAAAGCGCCGCGCGATGGCGATCCGGCATTCAGCGAAGGCCGAGCAGCGCGTGCCGCTGTACAAGGATCTGGTCAAGGTCACCGAGAACACCGTTGCATCGGCGCAATCCTCCGTCGGAAAACTCGAGCAAGCGTTCCCGCCCGAGGCTTTTCAGCAGCCCGAGCTCGGCAAGCTACGTGACTCGCTTCAGCACTACATCAAGCTCGCGCAGAAGGTGCTCGATCAGACCCGCCGTCGCGTCTTCAATGATGAAACTGTTCCCGCGTCCGAGAAGGTGGTCTCGATCTTCGAGCCGCACACCGACATCATTCGCAAGGATCGCCGCGACACGCTTTATGGCCACAAGGTCTTCCTGACGGCCGGAGCGTCCGGACTGATCGTCGATTGCTTCGTCGAACGCGGCAATCCGCCTGACTCTACGAAGGCTGTGAGCGCGGCCAAGCGCGCTATCAAGGTCCTTGGCACGGAGCCCGAGCAGATCGTCTTCGACGGTGGCTTCAGCTCGCGCGACAACCTCGACGAGATCAAGGAACTCGGAATCCGCGACGTCGCGTTCAGCAAGGCGCCCGGTCTGACGATCAAAGAGATGGTCAAGCGCACCTGGCTCTACCAACGCCTGCGCCACTTCCGCGCAGGCATCGAAGGCATCATCTCGTTCCTCAAGCGGTGCTTCGGCTGGGATCGCTGCGCGTGGCGGTCGTACGGATCATTTCGCGCGTACACGTGGGGCTCGGTGATCGCCGCGAACCTGGTGATGCTCGCGCGTCACTCGCTCGGCTGATCGCCGACGCGCTCGTGATCGGCCGTTGCGCCCACGT
>DATHXZ010000583.1:0-1792 GCA_035459405.1 Chthoniobacterales bacterium | reverse complement strand
CGGCGAGCAGCACGCTCTGGTTGCCGAGTGGGATGCCGTGGTTCGCGAGCCGCTCGAGCGCGGCTTTCACTTCCGTCGTCAACTCGCGCGGATGATTGACGTGCACGCTCATCCAGAGTGGATGGTACTTCTGTAGCATCTGGCAGAGCTCAGGCGTGATGCGTTGCGGCAGGAAGATCGGCACGCGAGTGCCGATGCGGAGAAACTCGATGTGCGGGATCGCACGCAGGCGGCTCAGGATTTGTTCGAGCTTGTTGTCGCTGAAGAGCAACGCGTCGCCGCCTGAGAGCAGCACGTCGCGAATTTCGGTGTGCTCTTCGAGATACTTGAACGCGGCGTCGAACTCTGTGTGCAGCTCCTGTTCCCCCACTCCGCTGACGACCCGGCTGCGCGTGCAGTAACGGCAGTAGCTTGCGCAACGATCCGTCACCAGAAACAGCACGCGATCCGGATAGCGATGCACCAGTCCCGGCACCGGCATGTGCGAATCTTCACCGCACGGATCCGCCATGTCGTAAGGCGACGTCCAGCTTTCCTCCACGCGCGGGATGACCTGCCGGCGAATCGGGCAATCGGGATTGTCCCGCTCGATCAGGTTGAAAAAGTGCGGCGTGACAGCGAGCGCGAGCTTCGTTCCCGACAGCAGGACGCCATTCCGCTCGTCGTCTGAGAGTTCGAGATGCTGCTCCAGTTGCGCCAGCGACGTGACGCGATTCTTCAGCTGCCACTTCCAGTCGTTCCACTGCTCGGCAGGCACATCCGGCCAAACGCCGGGCGCATGCGAGACGAACTCTTTCCCATCCGATTTGCCCGCGGCAAGTGTGACCATTTTCTCTGTGGCGCGAAAGTTAATGCCCTTAAATATCGTGTCAATGAAAGCGCCGGATGCATCGCGTTCCCTCGCGGTTTGCCCCCTTTGCTCCGCGCACTACCTTTGAACAGCGCTCCTTCACGACATGTCCAATTTGCCACTCATGCGACGTCTGACTCTTTCCTTGATCGCTGCGTTCATTGCAGCCAGTTCGCTCTTTGCCGCACCGCCAGCTGCGCAGCCTGAATCCACCGGCATGCCGAGCGCGACGGTGCCACCAGCAGCGGCCGACCAGGGCAAGGACGTCGTCCATCAACTGAACAACGCCTTTATGAAGGTGTTCGAGGTTGTCGCGCCGACCGTGGTCGTCATCGAGACGAGCAAGGAACGCGACGCGAACGACAACCCGAGCCTCGAGGATCTGCTCTTCCAGAACCAGCCCGATCAACGCCGCAACCCCCGCAACCAGCAGCCGGCGCAGAGCGAGGGCTCGGGCTTTATCGTCCGCGCCGACGGCCACATCTTCACGAACTACCACGTGGTGGAAGGCGCCGATAAGATCAACGTGAAGCTGAAAGACGGCCGCGAGTTCCCGGCCAAGCTCGTCGGCACGGACGAGAAGACCGACATCGCCGTCATCAAGATCGAGGCTAACAACCTGCCGGTGGCGCAGTTCGCAGACAGTGAGGCGGTGAAGGTGGGGCAGTTTGCGTTCGCGATCGGTGCGCCGTTCCGCCTCGATTACACGTTCACCTACGGCGTAATCAGCGGGAAAGGCCGCAGCCGCCTGATTTCCAACGCCGGCTACTCGATCACTGATTAGATCCAGACCGACGCCTCGATCAATCCCGGCAACAGCGGCGGCCCGCTCTGCGACATCGACGGCAAAGTTGTCGGCATGAACACGCTGATCAACGGCCTGAACCGCGGCCTCGGTTTCGCGATCCCGATCAACCTCGCGAACGAGATCGGCCAGCAGTT
>DATHXZ010000582.1:0-9297 GCA_035459405.1 Chthoniobacterales bacterium | reverse complement strand
CAGCACGCTCTTCGCGACTGCGCGGATGAAATAGACGTCGTGGCTGATGAAGATCAGCGTGCCTTCGTATTGCGCGAGCGCGCCGACCAGCGCGTCGATGCTGCCGATGTCCAAATGCGTGGTGGGCTCGTCCATCAGGAGCAGGTTCGGCGGATCCAGCAGCAGCTTCACCAACGCCAGCCGCGTCTTCTCCCCGCCGCTCAGCACGCCGGTGGTTTTGAAGACCTCGTCCCCGCGGAAAAGGAAGGAACCAAGCACCGTCCGCGCGACTTGTTCCGAGACCGGGTTCGGCATGTCGCGCGCGGTATCGAGCACCGTCATCATCGGGTTCAGCATCTCGACGCGATACTGCGAAAAGTAGCCGACCTTCACGTTATGACCGACTTCGCGCGTGCCGCTTTGCGGTTGCAGCGCGCCGCCGAGCAGCTTCAGCAACGTTGATTTGCCGGCGCCGTTCGGGCCGACAAGGACGGTGCGCTGCCCGCGTTCCGCCTCGAAGTTCAGCCCTCGATAGACGGTGAGATCGCCGTAGGCAAAATCGACATTCTCGAGCTTGATCACGCGATGCCCGCTGCGCGGCGGCTGCGGGAAGCTGAAGTGCACGGTCTTCTCACGCGCGACCGGCGCCTCGATCTTCTCCATCCGGTCGATCTGCTTCAGCTTGCTTTGCGCCTGTGAAGCCTTGCTCGCCTTCGCGCGGAAGCGATCGGCAAACGCCTGCAGGGATGCGATCTCCTTCTGCTGATTCTTGTAGGCCGCGGCGTGCTGCTCCTCGCGCGCGGCTTTCTGTTCGACATAGCTGTCCCAATTACCGCGGTAGCGATGCAGCCGCTTGTGCGCGATCTCGATAATGGAGCCGACGAGCTGGTTCAGGAACTCGCGATCGTGCGAAATCATGAGGATCGCGCCCGGGTAGCCCTTCAGGTATTCCTGGAACCAGACGAGCGACTCGAGATCGAGATGGTTCGTCGGTTCGTCGAGCAACAGGAGCTGCGGCTCCATCACGAGCAAACGCGCGAGATGCGCGCGCATCACCCAGCCGCCGCTCAGCGTCTTCGCCGCGCGCTCGAAGTCCGATTCGCGAAACGCGAGCCCATGCAGGATGCGCTTCGCCTTCGCTTCGAGCTGCCAGCCGCCGTGCTCGTCGAACGCATGCAGCGCATCGTGATGCTCGCTCGAATCTTCCGGCGTCGTCTTGAGAATGCGCTGCACTTTCATGAGTTCAGGCGACACCGCCGTCGCGAGCTCGAGTACGGTCTCATCACCTGCCGGCGCATTCTCCTGCGGGAGGAAACCGATCGTCGCAGCCTTCTCGAGCGAAACCTTGCCTTCGTCCGGCGACGCCTCGCCGAGGATCAAGGAGAACAACGTTGACTTGCCCGCCCCGTTCGGACCGACAAGCCCGATGCGATCGCCACGGTTCACCTGCAGCGAGGCGTCTTCAAAAAGGGTGCGCCCGCCGAAAGCTTTCGTGACTTGTGAGATCGTAAGCATCTGAGGGCCACGAATCTGCGTCGCGCCGGAGCTATCCGCAACCCGTGCGACGGGCGCTTAGGCTGGCCGAACGCCTGCGATTCAGCTAAACCTCTGAGCATGCACGTGGGGCCCCCTACACCCGGCGCAGAAGGGCTCAACCTGGCGGACGGCCGCGAGTGGACCGTGCGCGGAAGCGTCCCGCCCGCGCCCGTATCGCTCCTCTACAAGATCGGCCTCGCAGCCGTGGCAGTCATGATGGTGCTGCTGCCGATCGTCTACCTGGCCATCATCGCGGCCGCAGGTTATGCGGTTTACGACCACGCGGCCGATCCATGGTTCAACCTGGAGATCAGGGGGCTCTGGAGCCTGCTTGCCTACCTGACGCCGGTGACCGTCGGGATCATCTTGGTCTTCTTCATGATCAAACCGCTGTTCGCGCGGCGCATCAAGTCGGCCGAACCGGTGCCTGTGACGGCAGATGAGGAACCGGAGCTTTTCCGTTTCATCGAAACGGTGTGTGACCTCGTCCGAGCGCCGCGCCCGAAACGCGTGCTGCTCGACCTGCAGGTTAACGCCTCCGCGAGCTTTCGGCGCGGATTGCTGAGCCTGTTAGGTCGTGATCTGACATTGACGATCGGGCTGCCGCTGGTCGCCGGATTGAATGTGCGGGAGCTCGGCGGTGTGCTCGCGCACGAATTCGGGCATTTCGCGCAAGGCGCTGGCATGCGGCTGACGTTCGTCGTGCGCACCGTGAACGCCTGGTTCGCGCGGCTCGTGTACGAGCGGGACGCGTGGGACGACCGCCTCCGCAATGCGGCGGGCCGCGCAGACTTTCGCATTGCCATCATCCTGCAACTCGCGCGCGGGATGATCTGGCTGACGCGCCGCATTTTGTGGGCGCTGATGACGATCGGCCACGGCATCAGCTGTTTCATGCTGCGGCAGATGGAACTCGATGCTGACCGTTTCGAGACCGAAGTGGCAGGGACGCAGGCATTCGCTTCCACGACGCGCCGCCTCCACCTGCTGAACGTGGCCTCGCAGCGGACGCTCGGCCGCCAGCAGGATGCTTTCCTGACCAAGCGCCTCGTGGACAATCTTCCGGGCCTGGTGGCGCTCGAAACCAAGCGGCTGCCGGCCGGCGTGGAGAAGAGCGTCGAAGAGGCGCTCGTCACGTCGAAGACCGGCTGGTTCGACACGCATCCGAGCGATCGGGATCGCGTGCAGGCGAGTCAGGCGCTCGCGGCCCCTGGCGTGCTGACGGGCGATGCACCGGCGGCCGCCCTGTTCCGCGATTTTGCCGCGACTGCACAGAAGCGCACTGAGTCGTACTACCGCGACGAATGCGGGATCGAACTGAAGGAGATCTGTCTGTACTCGCTCGACGACATGTCGAGCGAAGCGCAAGCGGCAGCCGAAGAAGAGGAATCGGTTTCCGCGTGTTTCGGCCCCTTGTTGACAGTTCGCACGCTTATCACGATCGCGCCCGAGGACCTTGCGCACGGCGCGGCTGCTCCGACCCGCGAAGTGCACGCGCAGCTGCTCGAAGATGCGAAACCTTCGATCGAGGCGTTGCTGCAAGCGGACAGTGACGAGTTGTCGGCGCGAAATGCCGGCGCGCTGCTCGATGCCGGATTCGCGATCAAGCACAAGGAGTTCGGTTTGAAGAAAGGAACACGCGACGCTGCCGACGAGGCGATTGCGGATGCAAAATCGCGAGTGGAGCGGGAGCGGGCGAACCTCTCCTCCGCGAGCGAAGCGACGCGGCAGCGTATGGCGGAGGCGTTAGCCGGCGATGCAAGCTCCGCGGCGCACTCCGAGGCGCGGAGTGAGACGCGAAAGCTCGTTGCCGTGCTGGGGCGCTTCGAACGCATCGCCGACACGCTGGTCACCGTGCGCAACTCGACAGCGGGTCTCGAACTGCTGCTCGTGAATGCCGAGAACGCGGCGAACGGCAATCTCTGGAACATCGCCGCGCGCGAGCTGAACGATGCGACCGAGCGGGCAATCGACGCTGTAATCAACGCGCTCGGTGAGTTCAACTACCCGTTCCCGCACGCGCGCGGTGTGGTGCCGCTCTCGGAGTTCCTCACCGAGTCCGAGCCGCACGAGCAACGGATTCCACGAGCTTTTCTGCGCGGCCGGGCAGTGCTCGAGCGCTCGCTCGCCTTGCACTACCGGATCGTTGGCCGGCTCGCCGTTCTGGCCCGACATGCTCAATCGCGCCGCGCCGGCGTCTGAGGGGATTGCCGATCGTCATCAGCGGGCGTATGTCGTCCCGATGAAACGATCGCCGCTTCTCGCGCTCCTTTTTGTTCTTCCCGCTTCGGCCGCTCTCGTCTTCGCGAAGGAGCCGAGGGCTTTCAAATACCCCGAAGCGCCGAAGAGCGATCAGGTGGACGATTACCACGGCACGAAAGTCCCCGATCCGTATCGGCCGCTCGAGAACGCCGACTCGCCCGAGAGCCGCAAATGGATCGAGGAGCAGAACAAGCTGACGTTCGACTTCCTCGAGAGCATCCCGGAGCGCAAGAAGATCAACGAGCGACTGACGAAGCTCTGGAACTACGAGAAGTTTACCGTGCCGTACCGCGAAGGCGGTCGCTACTTCTTCAGGAAGAACACCGGCCTGCAAAATCAAAGCGTGCTCTACACCGGGCAGCAGTTGCCGGGCGATGCGAAGGCGTTGCTCGACCCAAACACGCTCTCGAAGGACGGCACGACCGCGCTGACCGGCATCGACATTTCCGAAGACGGGAAGCTGCTCGCCTACGGCCTCGCGATGGCGGGATCCGACTGGGAGGAGTGGCGTGTGCGCGACATCGAGACCGGCAAGGATCTGGAGGACCACATCCAGTGGATCAAGTTCTCCGGCGCCTCATGGAACGCCGACGGCACCGGCTTCTACTACAGCCGCTACGACGAACCTGAGTCGGCCGAGCAGCTCAAAGCCGCGAACTACTTCCACAAACTCTACTTCCACAAACTCGGCACGCCGCAATCCGCGGACGTGCTGGTCTACGAGCGGCCGGACCACAAGGACTGGCTGATGAACGGCGATGTGAACGAGGACGGCAGCTACCTTATCATCAACATCTCGCAAGGCACCGACCCGAAGAACCGCATCTTCTACAAGGACCTGCGTAAACCGGACTCACAGGTCGTCGAGCTGCTGAACAAGGCGGACGCGGAGTACTCGTTCATCGGCAATGACGGAAGCGTGTTCTGGTTCCGCACGAACTTGAACGCGCCGCGCGGCCGCATCGTTGCGGTCGACACGCAGAAGCCGGAGGAGATCCGCGAACTCGTGCCGCAGAGCGACGAGAAGCTCGAGAGCGTGCAGCTCGTGGGTGAGCGGTTCGTGGCGAACTACCTCAAGGACGCGCATTCGATGGTGCGGTTGTTCGAGCTGTCCGGGAAGCCGGCGGGCGACATTGCTTTGCCGGGGCTGGGCACTGCGAGTGGTTTCACGGGCAAGCGCAAAGAAACGGAGACGTTCTACAACTACGTCAGCTACACCGAGCCGCAGACGGTGTTTCGCTACGACTTCAAGACGGGCAAAAGCGACGTGCTGTTCCGCCCGAAGGTCGACTTCAACTCGGCGGAGTTCATGACCGAGCAGGTATTCTACACCAGCAAGGATGGGACGCGCATCCCGATGTTCCTCACCTATCGCAAGGGGCTGAAGAAGGACGGCACGAACCCGACACTGCTCTACGGCTACGGCGGATTCGATGACTCGCTCACGCCCGGCTTCACGCCATCCACTGCCGCGTGGCTGCAGATGGGCGGCGTCTACGCGGTCGCGAACCTTCGCGGCGGTGGCGAGTACGGTGAGGAGTGGCACCTCGCCGGCACGAAGCTGCGCAAGCAGAACGTGTTCGACGATTTCATAGCGGCCGGCGAATACCTGATCGCGAACAAGATCACCTCAACGCCGAAGCTCGCGATCAGCGGACGCAGCAACGGCGGATTGCTCGTTGGCGCGGTGCTGAATCAGCGGCCGGAACTCTGGGGTGCGGCGCTGCCGGGTGTCGGCGTGATGGACATGCTGCGCTTCCAGAAGTTCACGATCGGCTGGGCTTGGACATCTGACTACGGCTCATCCGACAACAAACAGGAGTTCGACGCGCTGATTAAGTATTCGCCACTGCATAATGTGAAGCCCGGCACGAAGTATCCGCCCGCGATGATCACGACGGCCGACCACGACGACCGCGTGTTCCCCGGCCACAGCTTTAAGTACGCCGCCGCGATGCAGGCGGCGCAGGCCGGACCTGCGCCCGTTTTGATTCGCATCGAGACCCGCGCCGGTCACGGCGCCGGCAAGCCGACCACGAAGCAGATCGAAGACGTAACCGATCAGCTGTCGTTTCTGGTGAAAGCGCTGGGAATGAAAGTCGCGTTCTGACGCTGTAGCCGTCACCCTGTGGGCGACGCACGCTCACCCTATGCTAACACGCCACCCGCGCTTCCCACAGGGAAGCGGCTACAGATACCACCGATGAAGAAGGTTCAACCTGAACGAAATCGAGGAGCAGGATCGCCGATCGCCGAAAGGTAAATACCACGCCTTCTCAAAGAGGTTTCGATGGCGCTCGGACGTGAGCGCGATTCGATGGATCTCGACAAGCGCATCCATTCGACCCGATGCTGGCGCGATTACCCGCCGGCGCGTCGCTTTGTCCGTATCACGCCGAATCAGCACAGTGGGAGTTGTATCTCGTGGTCAGCGGTCGCGGCATGGTGCGACATGCGGATGGCACCACGGAGGTGATGGCCGGCGACTCGTTCCTCTTCAAGCCTGGCGAAGCACACCAGCTAACGACATCAGACTCACCACGACGTCGAGATTGCCTTCGATCGGTCCGAGATAGCTCAGATCGCGCTGACCAAAGACCCGGTAGAGCGTTGGCCAGAGGAACGTCCGGCCAAAAGCATTCATCGCGATGGCTAGCAGCGCGCCAGCAGCAGCAAACGAAGCGGGCGCTCGGGCCAGCGGATGCCGAGGTCGGCGAACGGCGCTCGCGTCGCTGCGAGGCTGAATGCGAATGCGACCGCCGCGGATACTGGCACGGGGTAGAATGGCACGAGATGCGCGAGTGTTCCGACGAGCAGCACACCGAAGATCGTGACAATGAGCGGCTCATGACGCTGCGTCGGATCCGACAGGTCCGACGGTGCCGCCATGTGCTACGCGAGCGCGTCTGCCAGCACTTCAGCCATATGCTTCGGCCGAACAGGCGTGAGATGCTCGATCTGATGCCGGCAGCTCGTGCCGGACGCAACAACAGTTGTGTTCGCCGGCTGTGCGGCGATTTTCCTCACCAGATCTTCACCGACTTGAAGCGAGACTTTGTACTTCGAGTCGAGCGCGCCGAAGGCTCCCGCCATTCCGCAGCAGCCGGTCTCGAGCAGCGTGACATCGCGGCCGGGGAGGCGCTTTGCGAGGGTGGCCATGAAGCCTGGCTTCATCAGCGCTTTCGCGTGGCAGTGCGCGTGGATGGCGACCGGTTCGACGTTCTCGCGGAACTTCAGCACATTCGGCTCGCTCGCGAGAATGCCGTCGACGAACTTCTCGAAAAGGAAGCAGCGCTCTGCGATTGCGCCGGCGTTCTCGAGGTTCAGCTCGCGATAATCTTCGATGAACATCGAGTAGCACGACGGCTCCAGGAACACCACGGGCAAGTCAGGATCGCCAGTGGCGAGGAGGCGAATGTTGTGCGCTCCGAGTCGCTCCGCTTCGTCCAGATTGCCCTGGCTGAACGCGGGTCGCCCGCAACATTTGCGTCCCTTCGGTAGCAAAACTTCGAAGCCGAGGGCTTCGAGAACTTTCACGGCAGCAATTCCGATGTGCGGCTCGTGATAACGCACGAAGGTGTCGTCCCACAGAATCACGCGACCACGATTCTTCTGTAGCGGCGGTCTATGACCACGGTTATAACCGAGGACGCTGTCCTCGGCCGGCGGGTGCTCGCGCGCTTCAGAGCTGCCGGGGACAGCGTCCCCAGCTACAGTTCGCTTCGCGAACCATCGGTCGAAGCGCTGCTTTGCGTACGGCGGTAGCGGGCGCTCTTCGGCCAGGCCCAGCATTTTCGACATCAGCGACCGAATGAACGGCGCCCGAAGCGCGGCATTCGCGATCCTCGGTGTGAGGGTGCCGAGCCTGCCGAGCAGATCGACATTGCTGAGCAACCGCTCGCGCAGCGGCAGCCCGTCGCGCCTATGCCGGGCGTGCAGCAGCTCGGCTTTGAGCAGCGCCATATTGACGTTCGAGGGGCATTCAGTTGTGCATGCTTTGCACGAAAGGCAGTTACTCAGCGCTTCCTCCAGCTCATATGCGCGCAGTGGATCGTCGCCTTCGACGCGCATCTCGAGCGCGGCGCGGATGGCATTCGCGCGGCCACGAGTCGACATGTATTCCTCGCCGGTGGCGAGAAACGTCGGGCACATGGTGACGGCATCCTTGCGGCAACCGCCGCAGCCGTTGCATTGCTCGAGATTACCAGTGAACGAGCGATCCTTGAACGCGAACGCGAGGCGCGGCTCGAACGGCAGCGGCGGATGGATCGTGTAGGTGCTGCGCAGATGGCTATCGATCTTGAACTCGCCGTCGCCGATCAGCTTGCCGGCATTGAATAGGTTCTTCGGATCGAACATGCGCTTGATCTCGCGCATCACACCGAGCAGCTGATCGCCGACCTGCTCGCGCATGTATTCCGTGCGCGCGATGCCCACTCCATGCTCAGCGGCGAGTGAGCCTTTGAATTGCCGGACGAGCGCCGACACTCCATCAGCGACATGCCGATATTTCTTCAGGTCCGTTTCGGTGCGCAGATCAAGCACCGGGCGGACGTGCAGCAAACCCGTCGCGGCATGTCCGTAGTAGCAAACCTCCAGGCCTAGCGGATTCATCAGCGCTTCCAATCCGGCGACGTATTCGGGCAGCTTCGCGGGCGGCACCGCGGCGTCTTCGATGAAGGCGATCGGCTTCGCGGGACCGACGCGGCCGGTTAGCAGCGACAGGCCGGCTTTGCGGACCGCCCAGACGAGATTCATCTCGGCGTTGTTCTTGCAGATGAGCGTGCGGAGCCCGTGGCGCCTGGCCGAGAGCGCGGCGAGCTTGTCGGCGACATTGCCATAGAACTCGACGATCAGGATCGACTCGCAGGGCTTCGAGTCGAGCTCCATCAGGTCGCGGGCCGCCTGGAAGTGCAGCTGACCTTTAGTTTGATCAAAGAGCGGTTTGTCGATGTGCTCGATCGCTGCCGGTTCGAGCGCGAGGAGCTCGACCGTGGCCTGCATTGCCTCCGCAACCGAGGCGAAGAACACCAGACCGAGCCCCTTGTCGCGGGGCAGCGGCACGATGTTCAACTCCGCCGAACAAATCGCGCCAAGCGTTCCTTCACTGGCCGAGAAGATCTCGGTCAGATCGTCCGGCTCGCGCAGGAACCGCTCGATCCCATAGCCGCTCCACCGCTTCAGCATTCCCGGCGGCATCCATTCTGCGATATCGCCTGCATGCCGATGCACGAGCTGCGCGAGCATCTGTCGCTCGGCGCATAACGAGTGGTGATTTCGTCCAACGTTCTCGATCCTGCCATCGGCAAACACCATCTCGAGCGCGACGACGTGATCGGCGGTTGTGCCGTAGACGGGCACGCGCGCGCCGGAGGAGTTGTTCGCGATCATGCCGCCGATCGTCGCGCGCGAGCTGGTGGCCACATCGGGTCCGAAGCAGTAGCCGTGCGGCTTGAGGAACGTGTTCAGCTGGTCGAGCACCACGCCGGCGCCACAGCGGACGGTGCGCGTGTCGAGATC
>DATHXZ010000581.1:0-4125 GCA_035459405.1 Chthoniobacterales bacterium | reverse complement strand
ATAGGGGCGTGACGGTCAGCGGTCGCGTCGAACGAATCCTCGAGCGCGACGGCAGGACGATCCTGATCACCTTCTCCAACTGCATCGCGACGCTCGGCGATCGCGTGCTGTTCGATCCGAGCTGGGGCCGTTTCGACATGGCGGTCGGCGAGCACATCACCAGCGTGTTCAACGGTGCTGCAGACAAGGATGCATATCTCGAAGTCGCGCTCGTCCCGAAGGAACGCACCATCAAAGTGCCGTCCGACGAGAAGCGCCGGAAGCTCGAGAACCTCTACCAGCAGGTGCGTGACATCCGCGAGCGGAAGGTCGGCTACGAACGCCTCGGCGAGATTTGGGAAACGCAGCAGGCCGAGCACGCCGACGATTGGCTGCTCTCGATGGAGATCTTCGAGATCCTGGACGATGCCGGTGAGCAGAACGAGCTGAAGCAACGCATCGTCACGTTCCTGAACGAGAAGAAGAAGATCGACGCCGACAAGGCCACGCTGATCGGCTGGGGTTTCCGGCTCGTGACGTATCACAAGACGGGGCTGCAAACGGCGGCTGGCAGCTGATTGCGCTGGTTTGGGCGTTGTAGGCCAAGCGCTGGCTTGCCGTCAGTCAGCTGCGTAAACCGGCCAGGCGAAGCGCCCGGCCTACAACACGCTGCGACGGCGCATGCCGTGAGTCTTGCGACGCTGCCTCAATAGCCGATCGCAGC
The DNA here is from genome assembly GCA_035459405.1 of Chthoniobacterales bacterium. Classification (GTDB taxonomy): domain Bacteria; phylum Verrucomicrobiota; class Verrucomicrobiia; order Chthoniobacterales; family UBA10450; genus JACCTI01. The sequence continues at coordinate 3,422 of DATHXZ010000581.1, read as the reverse complement.
GCCGGTGCGCCGCGAATCACTCGCGCCGAGGCGCACGCCGGTTTTCTCCTCGATCATTACGCTTTGTGCGTCGCTCATTTCGCGCACCACAGTCGAAATTTTGTGCCCGCGCGCTTCGAGTGCGCGGCGTGTGTCTTCGGATAACCCGAACGGTTCCGACATCACTTCGTCCGGCAACCATTGATGATGCACGCGCGGCGCATCGATCGCCTCCTGCAGGTTCATGCCGTGATCGATCACGTTCACGATGACTTGCAGCACGGTGTTGATGATCGTTGTGCCGCCGGGCGTTCCGATCGCGAAGAAGAGGCTGCCGTCCGGCCGCAGCACGAACGTCGGTGTCATCGAAGAGAGCGGACGTTTCCCCGGTTGGATTGCATTCCGCTCGCTCTGGATCGCACCAAACATATTCGGCGCGCCGATCTTCGACGTGAAGTCATCCATCTCGTTGTTCAACAGCACACCGGTCCCTTTGGCGACGACACCAGAGCCGTAGGCGCCATTGAGGGTGTAGGTGTTCGACACGGCGTTCCCCTCCTTGTCCACGACCGTGAAATGCGTCGTTTCGGGAGATTCTTCGCCGGCGGGTTTGCCCGCGCGCACCTCGCTGCTGAGAGAGGCACGATCAAGGTTGATCGTGCTGCGCTGCCGCTCGCCGTAGCCTTTGTCGATCATGCCGTCGACGGGTACGCGAGCGAAATCTGCATCCCCCATGTATTCGGCGCGATCTGCGTAGGCGCGACGCATCGTCTCGACGAGCAAGTGGTAATTGTCTGACGACAGTGGGCCGAGCTTCTTCAGGTCGAAGCCTTCAAGGATGTTGAGCATCTGGATCAAGACGGCGCCGCCTGACGATGGCGGCGGCATCGAGATGATCTCGTGCCCGCGATAACTGCCGCGCAATGGCGTGCGCTCCTTAGGGGTGTAGTTCCGCAGATCCTCGACGCTTATCGTCCCGCCGCTGCGCTTCATGTCCTCAGCAATAAGACGCGCCGTCTGGCCTTCGTAGAACTCACGCGGACCTTTCTTCTGCAAGCGCGAGAGCGTCGCCGCGAGCTCCGGTTGCTGCAGCGTTTCGCCTTCGCGGTAAAGCTTGCCGTCTCGCAGGAAGATCCTGCGGCTGTCGGCGTAGTTTGCGAACATCTGCTGGTTCTGCTCGAGGGACTGCTCTGTGCGATGCGTCACCACGAAGCCGTCGGCCGCCAGTTTGCGCGCAGGCTCGATCAACTGTGACCACGTCAGCTTTCCCGAGCCGTATTGCTTGTGCGCCATGGCGAAGCCGGCAACGGTCCCCGGCACGCCCGATGCCCGATATCCAATCAGCGAAGAGCCCTCGCCTTTGATCAGCTCACCTTCGGGCGTGAGGTACATGTCGCGAGTGGCGGCGGCGGGAGCGGTCTCACGGTAGTCGATGGCCGTCACACTCCCGTCGGCCCGCCGCAGCATCATGAATCCACCGCCGCCGATGTTCCCAGCGATCGGGTACGTGACGGCGAGCGCAAAACCGACCGCAATTGCCGCATCCACCGCGTTACCGCCGCGCTTGAGGATATCGACACCTACCTGCGATGCGACGCGATCGGTCGACGCCACGATGCCCTTCGGCGCGCGCACTGGGTCGGGCCACGCGCCCTCGGAGGTGACGATTGACAGGCACACCAAACAGAGAACGAACGTGCGGAGGTGACTCATGGTAGGGACGCCGCGCTGCGGCGTCCGAGCGGCGTCAAAACACCCGAGGTTCAATCGAGCCCAGAGCATGTGCCACGTGCCTCGGACAGCGCAGCGCGCTCCCTCTACCATGCACGTGAGCTCACCGCCATTCGACCGCCATATTTGGTCGGCCAGTGACTGAACAACAACCCTTCGCCCGTAAGCCATTGCGCTAACGATACAGCTGCGGCCGGCGATGCTCGAAAACTGGCATTCGTCCACGCACCGACTGCAACACGTCCGCCGAGATGTCGCCAAAGATGAATTCTTCCCGATCGCTTGACGCTGCCGCGATCACCACGCCATACGGATCGATAATCGCGGACGTGCCGCAAAATGTCGTTCCAGCATCCATCCCGACACGATTTGCGAGCACGACGTAGCTCTGGTTTTCAATGGCGCGCGCGGTGGCAAGGATGCGCAGGTGCTCGACGCGCGGGAATGGCCATGCGGAGGAGATAACTAGCACGTTCGCGTGCTCCTCCACGGCGAGCCGCCGGTACACTTCTGGAAAACGCAGGTCGTAGCAGATGCTGAGGCCAAGCCGCAGGTCGTCGAACTCGCAGGCGCCCAACTCGTCGCCACAAGTGAAGCATTTGTCTTCCTCGATTGGCGCTGGCGTGAAGAGATGGGTCTTGCGGTACTTCGCGGCGATCGCACCGCTCGCGTTCACGAACACCTGCGCATTGTAAATGCGATCGCCGTCACGTTCCGAAACGCCGCAGATGATCCCGAGAGACAAGCGCTTCGCGATCTCGCGTAGCTCGGGAACAGCCCCTTCGCTCCACGGCAGCGCCGACGCGCCGATCACCGGCATCGAGTAGCCGGTGTCGACCATTTCGGGAAAGACAATCAAGTCCGCGCCTGCGTCTTTCGCGCGTGAGCAGTAGCCGGATAGCTTGCGCACGTTCGCGCTGACATCGCCCAGCGCACAGGTGATTTGGGCGACGGCGACTTTCATTCAGACGCGCGAACTTTCACAGCGTGCCAGCTGTACTAGAGAGCGTAATATTTTCGACCGCCACATCAGCTGGTCGCGAAAGCGCGTAGCTCACCGCATCCGCCACTTCCTGCGCCGACATCATCTTGTCGCGCGGCCAGTCGCCTTCCACGTTGTTCCAGATGTCCGTCGACGTCGCTGCCGGGTAGATGTTGAGGACGCGGATGCCGCGCGGACGCAGCTCTTCGCGCAGAGATTGCGAGAAACCCTCGAGCGCAAATTTGCTCATGCTGTAGCTGCTCCAGCCGGGAAAGCCGGTCTTCGCTGCGATCGAGAGGATGTTCACGATCGCTGCGCCGGCTCGCATCTGCGGCGCGAGTCTTTGCGTGAGGATGAATGGCGCGGTGACGTTTATCGTGAGCGTGTCCACCCATTCCTCGAGCGATACCTGATCGTACGGCTTCACGACTGCGATGCCGGCGTTGTGAACCAGGACGTCGAGCGGTTCGGGACCGATCTGCTCGAGCATCCGCACGACCGCGTCGGTCTCGCTCAGGTCGTACGTCAGCGTAATTGCGACCGCGCCCTTTGTTTCGACCGCCCTGCATGTCTCCGCGAGCGCAGCCACGTCGCGGCCGTGAATCAGCAGCGTTGTCCCCTCTCCCGCGAGACTCTCGGCGATCGCGCGGCCGATTCCGCGGCTCGCGCCCGTGATCAGAATGCGCGTCATGATTTTGCTGGGGAGCGCACGCTGCCAGCGTGCTGGTTT
>DATHXZ010000580.1:0-3141 GCA_035459405.1 Chthoniobacterales bacterium | reverse complement strand
CGACAGGCAGATCGTCGACCCGGACGACGTGGAGTTTCTCGAAGAAGCCGTGCTGAGCGGGATTCAGCAGGCGATCGCGCAAGGCAAGGATCTGGCGCAATCCGAGATGACAAAGATCACCGGCGGGCTCGGAGCTGCCGGGCTCGGCCTGTAGCGGCGCCGCCGAAGGATCGTCCGCTGTGTAGGGCGAGCGCTCCGCTTGGCCACCGTCTAAACGCCCTGCGAATAAGACGCATTTGGGGCCGAGTCCAAGTCTTTCCTGATTCTGGGCAGGCGAAGCGCCCGCCCTACAATTCACAGACGCTGCGCGATGCGCTTGTGCTTTTCGAACGTGCAGATCTCCGCGATGCCGAACTGCATGATCTTCACGGAAAGCCGATTGTAGTTTTCCGCCAGCTGCACGTGTGAGTGCGCGTCGGAGGCGGTGGTGAATGGAATGGCTTTCGCAATCGCCAGCTCGATCAGAGTGTCGGAGGGATAAAGCTCATCCACTGGCTTGCGCCAGCCGGCGGTTGAAAGCTCGATCGCAAGGCCACGCGCTTCGATGAAGTCCAGCGTGTCGGCAGCGAGCGAACGCACATCCGCCCTCGGGCGATGGCCATGGATCTTGATCAAGTCGATGTGCGCGAGGCAATCGACCACTCCGGTGGCGGCGATTTCGCGGACGCGCCAAAAGTAATCTTCGTAGATGCTGTCAATATCGCGCCCGGCGAATTGCTCCGCGCCAGCCGGGACGCTATCGAACATTTGATCCGCACGATCGAGGAAGTGCACGGAGCCGAGCACGAAATCCAGCCGGTCCCAGTGTTGCTCAATCCAGCGACGGCTCGCGGGCGAGTGAACCGGGTCGTTGTCCAGCTCGATGCCGGCGCGGATGTGCATGTCAGGGTTCACCTCCCGCAGCCGCTCGATGATATCGAAGTCGATCCCGGCGTGATAGCGATCGTGATCGGTAAACGCGATGTCGCTCAGGCCGCGCGCGCGGGCGCTGTCGATCCACGGCTGCAGGAGTTCGGCCGCGTAGGGTTGAAGCCGATGGCCCTGAGGATGGGTGTGGTAGTCGGAGAAAAGTTGAGAGTTAATAGTTGAGAGTCGAGAGCCGCCGTCCGTTTTTCTCAACCCTCAACTACCTGCGCTCACCCTTCAGCTACGGCGCGGTCAGGAACTTCTGCCGGATGCGCAGCTCGGGGAACTCAGGAAAAAACGCCTCGGCGATGAACACCTTGTTCGGCGTCAGCTCACGCGTGGCGATCGTCTCCGCGTACTCGATCGACTCCTGCGGATTGATCAGCACCGTCCCGATCACGTCGGCAAAGGCGTGATTATCCGACCACGTCTCGACGATCTTCTCGCTGGAATTCTTGAGGTGAATCTCGATCCGCTGTGCGTTTGGGAAATCGAGCGTCACCGGCCGGCGTCCTTTGTTCGTTAGCCGCACGCGCACATCCATCTGGCGGACTTCCGAGAGCTTGATCGGTTGCGCGGAGAGTTCCAGCGTGAGCATGAGGCCGCGCAGCCGCTGGTCCTTGTATTCCGGTAATTTTTCCGAACGCCGAAAGGGATTCAATCGTCCGAGCCAGCTTCGCTTTTCAGGCGTCGGCGAAGCCTCCGCTGGCGGGGGTAGTTGCGCAGCGGCCTGCTGGCCATGAGCGCTGGCGCTGATCGCAAACACGAGCAGACACAGCGCCATGGTCCGTCTCATGAGCGGGTTAATCACCAGACGTTGCAAATACTGTCAAACCCTTTATCAATCGCCCATGAGGAGCGTTGCCGCGTGCATTTTCGTCGCGCTGCTAACCGCGTCGCCAGCCGACGCGCGCAAGCCGCGATGCACGGTGCGTGCGCATCTGGAAGCAAACCCGCAGGATGGGCCGGTGTTCTCGGCGCGCCTTCGCTCGGCGACGACCGGGCGAGAGGTGACAATCGCGAAGGTGCCGGCGATTTCCGAGCTGGATGTGGTGGGCTTCCAGGCCCATCCGGCCGCGAACGGCACCTATGGCGTCCTGTTCCACCTGAACGACCACGGCAAGCTCGCGCTCGACACCCTCAGCGTTGAACGCAGAGGCTCCTCACTCTACGTGTTCGTGAACGGCAGGTTGGTCGACGAACTGCAGATCGACCGCCGCGTGTCGGACGGCAAGCTCTACATCGCCGCCGGGCTGACGCAGAACGACGTGGAGCTGATGAAGAAGGACTGGCGCCCGATCGGGGCGGCACGAAAATGAGTGGGCGACCTTACGGTCTACGCGCGCTCGCGGCAGTGATGATCGGCATCGCTGGCGCACACGCGCAGGACACCTCAGGTGCGCTGAACCTCGCGCTGCCGACGCAAAATGACGCGCTCTTTCGCGGCGACGGCGCGGAGTTCTACCAGTACATCATCCGCGACTTCAAAGGGGTGAAGTCGAAGCCGTGGGAGGGCGGCAGATACGGCTTTGTGCGCAATCCGATCGAAACGTCGAACGGTCTGCTCTACACGCGTTTCCACGAAGGAATCGACATTCGGCCCGTGCGTCGCGATGCGTCCGGCGAGCCGCTCGATGACGTGCGTGCAATCGCGAGCGGCACCGTCGTACACACGAATCGTTCGCCGCAATTCTCCAGCTACGGCAACTACGTCGTCGTCGAGCATCGCTGGGATAACGCGAGCTACTACAGCCTTTACGCGCACCTAGCGTCTGTCGATGTGCAGACCGGCACACGAGTCACGCGCGGCATGCGTCTGGGTCGACTCGGCTATACGGGGGACGGCATCGATCGCGAGCGCGCGCACGTCCACCTCGAGCTGAACCTGCTGCTGAGCCGGCGCTTCGAGTCGTGGTACGATCACTTCATCAAGTCCGATCCAAACCGGCACGGCATCTACAACGGCACGAACCTCAGCGGAATCGACATCGCCGGCTTTTATCAGGCACTGCGGAAACGTCCGTCGCTCAGCGTGCCGCAGTTCCTCGGCGAGGAGGAGACGTTCTACCGCGTGACGCTGCCGACGTCACCAAACTTCGACCTGCCGAACCGCTACCCGTGGCTGGTCAAACGGACGGCCGGCCCGGTGGTGCCAGCATGGGAAGTGTCGTTCAACCGCTCGGGCGTGCCGCTGGAAGTCCGGGCGGCAGAGAACGCTGTCACAGCGCCGCTGCT
>DATHXZ010000579.1:0-2634 GCA_035459405.1 Chthoniobacterales bacterium | reverse complement strand
GCGCGACGCGAAGGCGCGGCAGACGGCGATATCGATAAGAACGTCGAGCGTGCGATCGAGGATCGCATCGAGCGAAAGATCGAGCGCGGCATGGAAGATGGCGCGCTCATGGCGATCCCGATCGTAGGGATCATCTTCACCACCCTGTTCGGCGCGCCGGTCGCGATCGTCGGCGTGATCATGTTCTTCAGCTACATCAAGGCGCGTTCGCTGCACAAAACGGTGCGCATGATGGTCGAGAAAGGCCAGCCGGTGCCGGAGGCGCTCTTCGCCGCGCCGCACACACCGGCGAAGCAGCGCTCGGACATGCGCCGCGGCGTCGTGCTTTTGATGGTTGGCCTCGGCATCATGCTGTTCCTCGCGGCGGTGAATGAATTCGAAGGCGGCGCCTGGGCGCTAGGGCTGATCCCATTCATGATCGGCGCGGGTTATCTCGCCATCTGGGTGATGGAAGGCAACAGGATCAGCTTCAACAGAACACCTACCGATCACGCTAGTACAGACACCCCGCCGCCGCTGCCCTAACGTCCGCGACGTGTCGCTGACCGACGCAGACCTCGTTGCCCGGGTTCTTCTCGATGATGACCACCATGCGTTCTCGGAGCTCGTGCGGCGGCATCAATCGGCGGTACGTGGTCTGCTGCGAAATCTTACGCGCGCCGACGTGGCGCTCGCCGATGACCTCGCCCAGGAGACCTTCCTTAAAGCCTACAAAAACATCCGCAGCTTCCGCGGCGAGGCGAAGTTCTCCACGTGGCTCTATCGCATCGCCTACAACAGCTATCGTGAAGATGCGCGGCGCCGGAAGGAGCTCGTCGGCATCGACGAGACGCAGCTCGAGGCCGAGCAGAATCCACAAACCGTTAACCCCGCCTTAAGACAGGACTTAATGTACGCGCTGCGATTGCTCCCGCTCCACGAGCGCACTGCCGTGTTGCTTTGCTGCCAGCATGGCTTAACGCATGAGGAAGCGGCGCGGGTCCTCGACATCCCGCTTGGCACCGTGAAGACGAACGTGCTGAGAGGGAGAGAGAAGTTGAAACATTCCCTCGCCGCCTGGCAGCATAACTAGCGATGGACGGACAACTCCAGGAAGACTGGCTTGACGCGAAACTGCGCGACGAGTTGCCATATATCGACGATGACGGCTTCACGTCCCGTGTCTCGCAGCAGCTGCCGGTGCGCCGTGGCTCGAGCAAGGCGCGAGCGGCGATCCTGCTCAGCTTCACCGTGATCGCGGCGGTGCTCGCGTATGTCGTGGCCGGTGGCGGCTCCTTCGTGATGGACGTGGTCGGCTGGTTTGCGGTGAAGCCGCTGGCCGCGCTTTACCTGATTACGATCGCGTGCGGCCTGCTTGTGACCGGCCTGGCTGTATTCTTCGCGCTCTCGCGCTCGCGCAAACTGCGTTCCTGATTGTGGCCCGGGGACGCTGTCCCCGGCCGGTTTAACGCGTGCTCCCCGCCTTCGACCAGCCGGGGACAGCGTCCCCGGCTACAGCTTGCGCTTCCCGCACGTCGCGCGCGATCTGCCCCTTGAGCTCCTCCAGCGATCCGAACTTCTGCTCGGCCCGCAAATACCGCAGGAAGCGCACCTCCACGTCTTCGCCGTAGATCTCGCGATCGAGATCGAACAGGTGCAGCTCGAGCAAGCGCTCAGGTTTGGCTTGGTCGAGCGTCGGCCGGTAACCGAGATTCACGACGCCTCGCATGAACGAGTCATCGAGCCGCGCCTCGGCGGCATAGACGCCGTTCGGCGGAAACTGCTCGCTATGCGCGCTGAGGTTCGCGGTCGGAAAACCGAGCGTGCGGCCGAGCTGCGCGCCTTTTTTCACGGTGCCCAGGATCGTGTATCCGCGCCCGAGCATCTCGGCGGCCTTTCCGAGGTCGCCGCGCTTCACGGCCTCGCGAATCGCCGTGCTGCTGATAACGTTGCCGTTCACCGCGACGGGTTTGATGCCGACGACATTGAAGTGATGCTCGGCTCCGAGCTTTTGCAGGAGCGCCAGGTTGCCGGCGCGATTCCTGCCGAACGACCACTCGTGGCCGACGCAGATCTCGCGCAGTGGCTTCGCATGCGTGACCAGCTGTCGGACAAATTCCTCAGGCGGCGTGGCCGCAAAGTCGCGGTCGAACCGAACGACGAGCAGATGCTCAACGCCGAGGTCGCGGATGAGCGCGATCTTGTGCTGCGTGGCCGTGAGCAGATGCGGCGCTTTATCGGGGCGCAGCACCTTCGCCGGGTGTGGGTCGAAGGTTACGACTACCGGCGTTCCACCCGCGTCGTCGGCATGTTGCGCCGAGGTCGAGATGACGGCCTGATGGCCGAGATGCACGCCATCGAACACGCCGATCGCGGTGAAGATCGGGCCCCGCAGCCGGCTCAACTCCGGGATCGAGCGCAGGACGTCCATCGCTCGACTGCTCGTTAGGCGCCGCGCATGCGCGACACTTCGGGCAGCGTCAAGATGCGATCGAGAATGTCGACAGGCTGCGAGTTTTGCAGCTCGTCCACGGTCACGGCTCCGGTTACTGCGAAGCGGCCGGAGCGCGTGCGTCGCAGATCGTTGAGATGTGCCCCGCAGCCAAGGGCCTCGCCGATGTCGTGCGCGTAGGTGCGGACGTAAAAGCCTTTGCT
>DATHXZ010000578.1:0-11033 GCA_035459405.1 Chthoniobacterales bacterium | reverse complement strand
CGTTGCGATCGATCGCATGGGAATCCAGCTCGCGATCGAGCATCGGCCTGATCTCCGCCAGCGCGGCATCGAGATCCTTCTGCTGCGCCGCTGGGATGCGCGGATACGGCATCGCCCAATCAGCCACAAATTTCCCGAGGAACAGGCCCTTCGCGAAACCGAGCTCCTGATGGCCACTGAAGAGCAGCTCCTCGGCTTGTTGCATTTCCTTCTGCCGCTGAATCTCGACTTCGTTCATAAAATCACTCGTTAATCGCTTCTGAGTGGCGGCGCGTGGGCACCGGCCTGCGGAGAGTCCGGCACGCGCCGGACGAAAACCGCCGCATTTATTCGCGGAATCTTGCTCGACCGGCAACCGATAAATTGGTGACCGCGCGGCGAGCGTCAGCTACCGTCACCCTCGCAAGCCACCCTCTATGAACCTTCCCAAGCTCGTCTTGTCCGTCGCGGTATTTGTCGCAACTGCATCCGCCATTTTCGGTGCCAGCCCCGCGCCCAACCCAGCCAGCAACGATGTCGGCAAAGCACTGCACGCGCTCTTCGATGCCGAATGGGAATACACCATGGAGCAGAACCCCACGTGGGCATCGTCGCTCGGCGACCGGCGTTGGAACGACAAATGGCCGGACATGAGCCTCGAAGCGATCCGCAAACGCGAGGATCGCACGCGCGACGCGCTGCAGCGGCTCGCGAAGATCGATCGCTCGAAGCTCTCGCCCGCCGATCAGCTCAATTACGACCTCTTCAAGAAGGACCTCGAAGCCGACATCGAGGGGTTCAAGTTCCGCATGTATCTGCTGCCGATCGACCAGCGCGGTGGCATCCAGACCGAGGATGAACTCGGCGAGCGTCTCCGCTTCGCCAACGTCAAGGATTACGAGGATTGGATCGCGCGGCTGCGGGCGTTCCCCACGCTGATGGATCAGACGATCGCGCTCATGCGCGAAGGCGTGAAGGCGAAGATCATGTGGCCGCGCATCGTCAACGACCGCGTACCGGGCCAGATCGACAAGCAGATTGTTCCCGATCCCGAGGAGAGCCCGTTTTTCAAGCCCCTCGCCAAGTTCTCTAACGACATTTCCGCTGCTGATCGCGATCGGCTGGCGAAGGCTGCGCGCGAGGCAATCGATGACGCCGTGATCCCCTCATTCCAGAAGCTGAAGGATTACTACGTCGCCGAGTATCTGCCGGCCAGCTTCCGCGAAGTGGGCGTCTGGCAAATGCCGCAAGGCGCCGAGCTCTACGCCTATCTTGCGCGGCGCTACACGACGACAGAGATGACGCCGCAGCAGATCCACGAGAAGGGCGTCAGCGAAGTCGCGCGCATCCGCGCCGAAATGCAGAAGATCATGACGCAGGTCGGGTTCACCGGCACGCATCAGGAGTTCTTTAACAAGCTGCGCACCGACGCGCAGTTCTTCTACAAAACACCCGAAGAATTGCTCGAAGCGTATCGCGCCATGTCGAAGCGCATTGATCCAAACCTCGTGAAAGTGATGAACACGATGCCGCGCATGCCGTATGGCGTCACGCCGATCCCCGACAAGATCGCGCCCGACACCACCACCGCATACTACAGCCAGCCTGCTGCCGACGGTTCACGCCCGGGCCAGTACTACGTAAATCTCTACAAGCCCGAGGTGCGGCCGAAATGGGAGATGATGGCCCTTTCGCTGCACGAAGCGGTGCCCGGACATCACTTCCAGATCGCGCTCGCAATGGAACTCGGCGAAATCCCGAAGTTCCGCCGCTTCGGCGGCTTCACCGCCTTCGTCGAAGGCTGGGGGCTCTACTCCGAGTCGCTAGGCGAAGACATGGGCCTGTATGACGAGCCGTATTCGAAGTTCGGCCAGCTCGTTTACGAGATGTGGCGCGCCGTCCGCCTCGTCGTCGATACCGGCATGCACCACATGAAATGGGACCGTCAGCGCGCCATCAACTTCTTCCTCGAGAACGCCGCCAAAACCGAGCAGGACATCGTCAACGAAATTGACCGCTATCTCATCATGCCCGGCCAGGCACTCGCCTACAAAATCGGCGAGCTAAAGATCAAAGAGCTCCGCGCCCGCGCGAAAACCGAGCTCGACGACAAGTTCAACCTCGGCGAATTCCACGATGCCGTCCTGCTCTCTGGCGCCGTCCCGCTCGACGTCCTTGAGCGCAACGTCAACACCTGGATTGCCACTCAGAAGAGCGGTGGCGGCGCGAAAGGGAGCACGCCGTAAACCGCGTCGCGCTCTAAGGTGCATGTAGCACAGTCGTCTCCGCCGTGGGGCCACCGGGCGTCTCGCCCGGTGTAAGCCAGCAGGCGAGACGCCTGTTGTTACCCACAGGCAAGATGCCTGTGCTACGATCGTCTGCGCGGCTCAGGATGACAGCTCGGAAGGTGTGGAGCCGTTGATGGGTCTGACGAACAGCGGAATCGAAGCCTCGTGTCGTCCATCGACGCCGAGGTCGATCGAATACTCGCCGTAGTTCGGCAGCTTCATCTGCTGGATCTGCAGTACCAGGCAGGCGGTCACAGTATGTTCGCCCGGCGGAAAGCTCACCTGCGTGCCGGCATCGAGGGTCGGCATCACCGCCGTCCCATCCGAGTCCATGAACGAAATGCGGATCCGCTTCTGGCCTTCCTCGAGCCGCTCGAACCGCAGCTTGATCGCAAGCGCGCAGAGCGCATGCGTCACCGGCACCTGCGCCGCATTGATGCGATCGAACGAACCGAGAATGTTCAGCTTGCCGCCCGCGTCGGCCGTCGCCGCATCGCACAATGTGAAGATTTCGACCTTCATGTGCTGCGACCCTACTGCGCGCGGACGCCCGCGTCGAACAAACGCAACTTACGCGCAACTTACCGCACGCCTGCAATCGCGACGTCCGCCGGCACGAGCCAGTCGATCCCGGCGCGCAGGCTGACGAGCGCCTCTGCGTCGAGCGGCGTTAGATGGCCGGCACCGCCGAGGTTGATCAACCTCTTGTCGCCCGCGTATGCGTTCACCACCAGTTCCTGAAACCGCGGCGCAACTATCTCGTCATTTTCGGCGAGCAGAAATACGGCACGTTCGTTCGCTGCGCGCGCGTTCGCCAAGCTGTCGAGCGCCGTCGGCACCTTCCACGACAACGGACCGGCGAGCAGCCAAAGATTCCACCAGCCATGCCCCTTGAAGATCATCTCGCGTAACGCCGGCGGGTTGTGTAGGACAACCCCCGCCGCGTCGCGTTCTGCCACCACATGCAACGCGGCAATCGTCCCGAAGCTCGTGCCTGAGACGATGATCGGCCGCTCGCCCGCTGTGCGCTTGAGTTCGTCGAACGCGGCGAGCACCGCCGGTCCGATGCGCGCGAGTCGCGCCGGCCCTGTGCTCCCGCCAAATCCGGGGTAGTTTACACCCCAGACCTCGACTTCACGATCCGGGAACATCTCAGCTTCGGTCGCAACCCATCGCTCGGCGCGATCAGCGTTGCCGTAGAACCGCAGCACGAAACTCGCCGCGCTCCCCTTTACGCGTGCCGCAGCCGACGTGGCTGTCCAAATCTCGAGCTCACCACGCTCCAGTGGGATCAGCTTCTGCGTGGCGCTGCCTGGATCAATCCGGCTGACGCTCGGAAATACGACTAACTTGTCGAGCAGCGGCACGACAGTGACCGCTGCGACATAGGCAGCAACCACCATCAAGACAATCAAGGTGCGCCGCGTCATCTCGATCGGAACTCTACCGCGAGCGGATCGGAAGCCAAACAGAGGCAGGTGTCGCGTACGCGACCTGTCACTAAAACGATTCCAGGAGCTTCGTCACGAGCCGGAATGCGTAGTCATGCGCTTCGGGCGCTTCACTCGCGCGCGGACCGGCGACGTTCAAAGTTCCGATCCGCTGCGCATCGATGAACACGACCGCCATTTCTGCAGCTTCGTCCGATGAAGCCCACGACGCATCGATGACTTGATGCGGCTTCTGCTGTTCGATGCAGCAGTCAATCGTTGCGCGTGTGCCGCCCTGTGGCTCGCCAAAGGTAATGACCAGTGTTCCGTCGGAATCGGCAACGTTGCGCGCCGTCCGCTCAGGATAACCGCCATCTAATTCGCGCAGCGGATAATGATCAGGAATGCGGCCGTCCTCCGCCAGTCGCCCTGCCGGACACCAGCCGTCGCATTGAATGCCAGCCGCTAACGCGGCGTCGAGCGCGCCGCGATCGACGCCGGTCTGGCCTTCTGAAATGATTTTCAGGAGTGAGCGCCGTTTGCCTGCTCGTCCACGGTGACCCGACTGATCATCGTCGCACGAATCGTGTCGTATTTGCCGTCGTCATGGAACACGAAGACACGACTAACGTGCCGCGCGACATGAACATGGTCGACCGTCGGAACATGAATGGCGCCGCCGTCCAGAGTGTGGATCGTGAACGGCACGAACGGCCGTGCTGTTGCCAGCTCGCGCACATCATTGATCACGCGTCGAGCTTACCTCGATCGCACATCCTCAGCAACGCTGTAGGCCGGTCCCTGGTTGGGAGCACCGGCGCGCTCGCCACAGGCGAGCGGCTACAGATGTAGAGGCGGGTGTCCCCACCCGCGCCGAAAGATTAGGATTAAGATTATGAGCAAGAGCAGGAGTTCGCGGCTGCACGCCTCCTACTCATAATCCTAATCCTGCTCCTAATCTCGGCCTTCGGCTAGCTACACCCCTGGCTCGTGCCGCACTCCGTGCACACGCCACACGCGCCGGCGCGGATCACTTTCTCGCTGCCGCAGTGCGAGCAGGTCGTGTCCATAAACATCCCGCCGAGCGCTTCCTTTACGCGGTCGGCGTGTGTGTGGCCGTTGCCGTTGATGTGTGGTGCGCCGTCGTTCGGCACGTGCTTCGTGATCACATCCAGCACTTCGTTGCCAGCAGTGCGCGGGAGATCGGATACAGGGCGGTTCACCGCTTTTTTCTCCATGTCTGAGATCTCCTTCATCGGGAGCTCGGGTTGGGTGCGATGCGGCGAGGTGGCTTCCTTGTAGCCTTTGATGAACTGGCAGCCGAGCCAACGGAAGACGTAGTCGGTGATCGACGTCGCGTTGCGGATGTCGGGGTTCTTCGTGAAGCCGCTCGGCTCAAAGCGCTGGTAGGCGAACTTCTTCACCATCGATTCGAGCGGCACGCCGTATTGCAGCGAGAGCGAGGTGAGCGTGGCAACCGTGTCCATGAGACCGCCGATCGTGCTGCCTTCCTTGGACATCTGGATGAACAGCTCGCCTGGCTGCTGATCTTCAAAGAGGCCGACGGTGATGTAGCCCTCGTGGCCGGCGATCTCGAACTTGTGCGTCAGCGACATGCGGGTGTCGGGCATGCGGTGGCGCGTGGGTTTGCCGCGAAGCGAAGTCAGCTCCTCTTCCAATTCAAGAATTCGCGCCTGCAGTTCCGGCCGCTCGACCATCATGTCGAGCGACTTCTCTGTCTCCACCACGCCGCCCATGTCCTTCGTCTTCTTCGTGTTCAGCGGTGCCGAACGCTTCGAGCCGTCGCGATAAATCGCGATCGCCTTCAGGCCGAGGCGCCAGCCTTCGACGTAGGTGTGCATGATCTCGTCGACCGTGGCCGTCTCGGGCATGTTCACCGTCTTCGAGATCGCGCCGCTCAGGAATGGCTGCGCCGCTGCCATCATGCGCAGGTGCCCCATGTAACCGAGCGAACGCTCACCGCGATGCGCCTTGAACGCGCAATCGAAGATCGCGATGTGCTCCGGCTTCAGGCCGGAACGTAGCGCGACCGTCTCGGTTGCGTCTTTCCCGCTGCGTTGCAGCGCATCCGTCCGCGTTGCGCCGGTGCCATTCGCAAGCGAGACGCTTGCGCCACACTCCTCCACGTCCTCGATCGTGTCGAAGGTGTCGATATGTGCGATGATGCGCTCGATTTCCTCCGAATTGTAGCCGAGCTTCTCGAGCGCCGGCTTCACCGTCTGGTTCACGATCTTGAGCATCCCGCCGCCCGCGAGCAGCTTGTATTTCACGAGCGCGATGTCCGGCTCGATCCCGGTGGTGTCGCAATCCATCAGGAAGCTGATCGTCCCGGTCGGCGCGAGCACCGTGACCTGCGCGTTGCGATAACCGTGGCGCTTGCCGAGCGTCGACGCGCTCTCCCACACCTTCGCCGCTTCCTCCTTCAGGTAGCCGAACTCGTCGTTCGCCTGGATCTCGCACACCGCCGCGCGATGCTGCTCGATCACCTCCTGCATGTGCGCCACGTTGTCCTTCGACACCGGCTTCGCCACCCCGCTGCAACGCGCATCGCGATACCCGGGGAACGGCCCCATCGCCCGCGCCATCCGCGCGCTCTGCTCGTACGCCTCGCCCGTCATGATCGACGTGATCGCGCCGCAAAGCGCCCGCCCTTCGCAGCTATCGTAGCCGTAGCCGTAGCTCATGATGAGCGACCCGAGATTCGCGTAGCCGAGCCCAAGCGTGCGGAAGATGTGCGAATTCTCCGCGATATCCTTGATCGGGTAGCTGCAGTTATCGACCAGGATTTCCTGCGCCGTGATGAACAGCCGGCACGCCGACTTGAACCGCTCCACCTCGAACACCCCGTCCGCCCCCTTGAACTTCATCAGGTTGAGCGACGCCAGATTGCACGCCGTGTTGTCGAGGAACAGGTATTCCGAGCACGGATTGGTCGAATTCTGCCGGCCCGTGCCTTTGCACGTGTGCCACTTGTGGATCGTGGAATCGAACTGCATCCCCGGATCGCCGCAGATGTGCGTCCCTTCCGCGATCTTCCGGAGCAACGTGCGCGCGTCCTTCTTCTCGCACGGCGAACCGTCGCGCACCCGCTTCGTCCACCACTCGCGATCCTCCACCGCCGCGTTCATAAACTCATCGCTCACCCGCACGCTCAGGTTCTCGTTCTGATACATCACCGAGCCGTAGGCATCGCCGTTGTAGCTGCCGTCGTAGCCCTGCTCGATCAGCGCCCACGCCTTCTTCTCTTCCTTCTGCTTCGCGTCGATGAACTCCTCGATGTCCGGGTGCCAATCCTTCAGCGTGTTCATCTTGGCCGCACGCCGCGTTTTCCCGCCGCTCTTCACCACATTCGCGACCTGATCGTACACCTTCAGGAACGACAACGGCCCGCTCGGCTTGCCGCCACCGCTCAGCTTCTCGCGCGTCGACCGCAGCGACGACAGATCGCTCCCCGTCCCGCTCCCGTACTTGAACAGCATCGCTTCGCTCATCGCCAGGCGCATGATGTCCTCCATCGTGTCCTCCACGCTCTGGATGAAACACGCGCTGCCCTGCGGATATTCGTATTGGCTCTTCGCCCGCTCCGCCTGCCCGGTCTCGCGATTGTAAAAATAATTCCCGAGCCCCGCCTCGCGCCCGGTCCCGTACTGGTGATAGAGGCCAACGTTGAACCAAACCGGCGAGTTGAACGCGCCGTGCTGATTCACGCAGAGCCAGGTCAGCTCATCGTAAAACGTCTCCGCCGCCTCCGTGTTCGCGAAATAACCATCCGCGATCCCCCAGTCCGTGATCGTCCGCGTCACGCGATGCACCAGTTGCCGCACCGACGTCTCGCGCCCGCCCTTGTGCGGATCGGTCCCGTTCGCGATATCGCCGTAGAAATACTTCGAGACCGCGATCTTCGTCGCCAACGCGCTCCACGCTTTCGGCACCTCGATGTTCTCCTGCTTAAAGATCACCTTCCCGCTGTCGTCGGTAATCTCCGCCGTGCGTTTCTCCCACTCGATCTGATCAAACGGCGCGCATTTCGGATCGCTAAACACCCGCTCGAAGCGCAGGCCGCCGTTCTTCCTGCCCGTTGTAGTCGTGGTCGCCGACCGCGGCCGCTTCGATCGGCTTTGAGATTTGGCGCTTCCCTGGGATTTGTCCGCCGCAGGACGGACTCGCCCTGGCGAGGAATTTGGCATTTCGGATTTTGAAGCGAGCGAAGCGAACGACGTCCCGGTTTTGAGCTGGATCATGGCGAGAGAGAAAGGGTGGGTGGGTTAAAGGGTGAGAAATGTGGACAACGGCGAACAACCGTGAACAGCCCAGCCAACATCCTGTTCACAACCCGCCAAGAACCGCGGACAATAGTGAATACAAGATGCTGGGGAGGCTGTTCGAGCGGTCTACAAGATGCGGTGCAGCCCGTCAGGACGGCAAGCCCAGAATTGTGACATTTTTTCGCCCGGCGAGCACGCCTTCGCCGGTGTAGCGTCCCGCTCTCTCAGCGGAGGTCCCGGGTAGCGCATCCGTCTCGCGTGCTGGTTTTCGCGGTCCCGCGAAAACGAACTTCCATCCGCATGTCGCGCTACGTCGTTGGAGAATCCGAACCATGCAGTTCACGATAAAATCAAACGGTGCGCCTTTCGGGCCGTAGCGTATCGCGAACGCTGCAGCCCTCCTCTCCCGCTGGGAGAGGATTGAGGTGAGGGGCCCGCGGTGCGAAACAGCTTCGACATGCCGGGTGTTGTCAGGTACCTTTCACCCGTGCCTGAGGAGACGGATTCGGCGCTGCTCGAGACGGTGCGCGCGTTACCACCGGAAGCTCAGCGCGCGGTGCTCAGCTATGCACGTTTTCTCCGCACCGAAGAAGAGCGCAAGCGTGTGCGCGAAGATGAAGCAGGCTGGGACCGCCGGTTTGATGACCCTGAACGGATTGCGCGATTCGCGAGTTGGGCCGAAAAGTCCTTTGATAATGATCCGCTCGATCCGCTCGATCCGTCGAATTTGTGATCTCGCGCGGCACAAGGGAATTCTGGGCCCTTTATCGCGCACTACCTTCCGGTGCCCGAAGCCAGGCGCGCTCCGCGTTTTTGCTTTTCCTGGATAATCCCGATCATCCGAGCTTGCGCTTCAAAAAGCTGCAGGGTCCGTATGGATTCTGGTCTATGCGATTCGGTGCGGGCTACCGTGCCGTTTGCAAACGCGAGGGCGAAACCTCACCTGGCTCTGGCTCGGCACGCACCAGGATTTCGACAAGCTGTTTTGAATTTCGGTGAGTGACGCTTCTGCGGTTCTGCTATTCCCGACATCTGCCATCCGACTTCTGACGCCCGAATTGTGACCTCCCAGCCTGCGGCACTCTCGCGTTCGCCGCCGAATCGCTTCCATCGCCTCCAGCATGTCGAGGAGGCGATCACGCGCGCTCCTCACAGCGTTACCGCCTCTCGCGCCACGTGCTCACGAAAACGCGGGCGCAACCCAGCTTCACTGACGAGGTCCACCTTACGCCCGAGCAAATCCTCGAGATCGGCCAGCAGTCCACCCATGTGGAGCAAGCTGCGTCCCGGTTCCATTCGGACCAGAAAATCAACGTCGCTCTGCGCGTTCTCTTCGCCACGCGCCACCGAGCCGAACACGCGAATGGAAATCGCTCCATGCCGCCGTGCCGCCTCGAGAATCGCGTCCCGGTTTTGGGTCAGCAACGCACGCCCCGTCATGTGCGAAGTATAGTCCGACACCTTCGCTACTTGCCAGCAGCAGCGGTTCGATGACTCGTCAGGACCCGAGAAATTCGTACGCCGACGCCTGTCCGGTGTGAACTCATCAAGCCCGTGCAGCGGTTCCGTAGCACGGCCGTCCCGGCTGTGCGGCCCGCAGGCGTCTGCCTGCGGATCTTTCGTTCCCACTCACTATTCCGAACCCGCACGGCGGCATGATCGGCGTCGAGTTGCTGAAGATCATTGTCGACGAGCCTTGGAAGACCCAAGCCTCATCGCCTTTCTGCGATAGCTGTCGGGCGTCTCCACAAGAGGCATCGGCAACACCGCAGTGTCCTTGTCACCCCTTCTCGGTGACCGCGTAATCAACCCCGCGCGGATTCTCCACGCGCTGCGAAGCATTGAGCACCTCCATCCCCACCAGATTGCCCTCGCTGTCGTAGTCCAGGATCACGCCCGGCTTGTCCTCGTCGCTTTCGTCCACCGGCACGTCGCGGAAGAGAATCCGCAGCACGTCCGCTTCGGGATCGTAGGTCACTTTCATGGCGTCGCTTTCCAGTACTTCCTGATTTTGCTCGTGCGATAAACCGTCACCACCTTCGGCGGGCTCGCCGTCTCGTTCACCATCACGCGCACGAGATAGCGCTTCCGGTTTATCTCCACTTGCGACTGGTAACATACCACGTTGCCGTGTCCGGGCACTATTTGCCCCGGTGCAGCCAGCACCGATTCGAGGACTGCGAGTGGAATGCCGCGCCGCGTGATTTCCTGCTGAACGTGCGCTGAAAGTTCGTGATTCATTTAACCCCGGTGGTTCGCCCCGTGGTGCATGGGGAGGCCGATTCCACACCGTTGCGACTTCTTGCGCTATCGCGCTGCCTTCGCGGTGGCAATCCTGATGTGTTTGAGAGAATCCTTACCTCCCTCGCGGCAGCCCGGCCGCCGGACGCGAACTTGCTCTTTCGGCGGTTACGTTAAACAAGATCATCACCATGCCGGAGCGCGACGCTGCCCGTAGCACAGGCGTCCCGCCTGTGTGGCCCGTAGGCGTCCCGCCTGCGAATTGCCGACCACAAACCAACGGAGTCGATCTGTTCGTCGAGCGGTACGGCCAACTCGTCACTGTTTCGCAAGGTGGGCAGCTTGCCGTGCGCGAATTGCTGCAGGCACACCTGAAAAGAATCGAGCGAGACGAGAAGGGCTTCCCTCTCCGGCTGTATCCGTTCACGCGAGTGGGCGAAACTGATCAGCCGAGGAACATCGTGATCGATCCGTTCATCTCATTCGGCCGCGCAGTCATATCGGGCACAGGCGTGAGCACGGAATTGGTTGCCGAACGCTTCAAAGCCGGCGAATCCGCGGACGAGCTGGCGATGGATTACGGCTGTGCGCGCGAAAAGATTGAAGAAGCAATCCGATGCGAGCTCAGCCTCGCTGCAGCCGCCTGAGGACCTCACCTTCTTCCTCGATCGGCAGCTTGGCCGCTACGGGCCGGTGTCGATCTTCGGGCCGCGGTGACGGTCGAGGTCCTGTCAGCGACGGAGGAAACGCACAACGAAGCTGCGTCCGTCCAGCATTCCGCCGCGTGTTTCCCATGAACTGATGACGGA